>NZ_JBCNKR010000001.1 GCF_039595935.1 Flavobacterium sp.
TTGATCAGGCGCTTCACGCTGGTTATGTAGCAATCGTAATCGTAGCCGTAATTAACTCTATTATAAGTGTTGGATACTATTTCAAACTAATTTTAGCAATGTATTCTAAAGAGCCAAATGAAGAGCGCACAGGAAAACCATTTCTTATTTATGCCGTTGCTGTAATTTCAATTGGTTTAAATATTGCTTTAGGTTTATTCCCATCTTTAGTTTTAGATTTATTGAGATAAAATCAGATCAAAAAAACAAAAAATCCATCAAGAGTTTCTTTTGATGGATTTTTTATTTTATATACTTTTTCAAAAGAAAAATTCATGTTAAAAATTTTCGCATAAGTCGATAGACTTCGAAAAAACTCCATATATTTGGGTTCACTAAAAGCATAAATTATGGCCTTTAATTCAAAAAATCCTTTTTTAAGTAACAAGCGTTTTTCATCAAATGCTGTTTCAAGAGCTGAAGAAGTACATGAAGCAAAGATTATTGATTACAATCAGGAAATGACTTTGTCTGGTACTATAAAT
The DNA here is from genome assembly GCF_039595935.1 of Flavobacterium sp. NCBI lineage: Bacteria > Pseudomonadati > Bacteroidota > Flavobacteriia > Flavobacteriales > Flavobacteriaceae > Flavobacterium > Flavobacterium sp. Next base: position 525 of record NZ_JBCNKR010000001.1, read on the forward strand.
AAAACAGCTATTTTATTTTTAATATTATGCGGCTCTGCTATGGTAACATGGTGGATGGCATTTAACGGGATGAATATTATGCTGCCTGCAATTGGTGGTGCTGTAATTGGATTCATTCTTGTTTTAATTTCTGCATTTAAACCGCAAGCTTCTCCATATTTAGCGCCGGGATATGCCTTATTCGAAGGGTTATTTATTGGAGGAATATCTGCAATATTTGAAGCTAGGTTCCCTGGAATTGTAATGAATGCAGTTGGAGCAACTTTAGTGACATTTTTAGTATGTCTTGGATTGTATAAATTCAGAATTGTTAAAGTAAATGAACAATTTAAATCTGTCGTTATTGCTGCAACACTGGCAATTGCAACTTATTATTTATTTTCATGGCTTGCTTCATTAATTTTTAACTTCACTCCAGTTCATTATGGAAATGGAATGATGAGTATCGGAATTAGTGTATTTGTTATTATTGTAGCTGCTTTAAATTTATTTCTTGATTTTGATCTAATTGAGCAGGGAGTGCAGCAAAAAATGCCAAAATTTATGGAATGGTACGGTGCAATGGGATTAATGATTACATTAGTTTGGTTGTATATTGAATTCCTAAGATTATTAGCAAAACTATCGAGTAAAGATTAATTTCTTTCTTAACTAAATACTGAAAGCCTTTTTGAAATTCAAAAAGGCTTTTTTTTATGATTTATCACTATTAAAACTTACAATAATCTTCTAAAAAAGAAATCTTTTTCTTATAAAAAATAAATTTTAACAAAAACACCTGAAAAAGTTACAAAATGATAAATTTGATTATTACATCATTTTTAAATCCTTTAGAAGACCAATAAAACAAAGCTTTTCCGCAAATGTATTTAACATGTAATAAATTACAATTAATGCAATAAATTACATTTTAATCAAAACAATTACAATATTTTTTACATATATGTTTTTTTATGACGATATAAATAAGAATATTAAAATTTTGTATAATTTCGTGTAATCGATTACAATTATTGTGTAAACGATAAATACAAAAAACCACAAAAACTTTTATTAACGTCTAACTTAAACAATTATGAAAAAAAACCTACTTTTTCTGGCTGTGTTTTTTATTGCTGTTCAAACCTGGTCACAGCAAATTAATGAAGCAAGCGGATGGCTTGAATCTGTGTTTGTAAAATGGCAGCCTGTGAGTAATGCCCAAACGTATAATGTGTATTATACAGGGGAAGGAATTGTCGACAGAAAAATTGACAATCAGCTTATTAGAAGTTACGGAACTTATTTTCGTGCTGACATTCCGGGATTAAAAGCTGGATCTTACACTGTAAAAATTAAACCTGTAATTTCTGGCGTAGAAGGAACGGGCACAACTACCAGCACTTTAACAGTAAAAGCTCACGATCGATCTGGATTTGCTTTTTCTAATTCACGTGTTCCTGGCGCTTACAATGCAGACGGAACTCCTAAAAGCAACGCCGTAATTATCTACGTTACTGAACAAACTAAAAATACGGTTTCTCTAAATGTAACCGGAGCTACAACAAATCCGTGTGTTGGTTTACAGACAATTCTTGACGGCTACAAAAAAGGGAAAGATTTAAGACCTTTTATCATTCGTATAGTGGGCCAGATTACCGATTTATCATATATGATGAGCGGCGATATTGTTATTGAAAACGCTAAAAATGCTTCAGCTTATCTGACATTAGAAGGAATTGGAAATGATGCTGTTGCTGATGGCTGGGGAATACGAGTAAAAAACGCTTCAAACATTGAGATACGAAATATTGGCGCAATGAATTGTGACAGCAGCGAAGGAGACAATATTGGTTTACAGCAAGATAATGATTATGTATGGGTACACAACTGTGATCTTTTCTATGGAGATGCAGGAAGTGATGCTGACCAGATTAAAGGCGACGGAGCTTTAGATTGCAAAAAATCTACTTACATTACTTTTTCATATAACCACTTTTGGGATTCAGGAAAATGTAATCTTTTAGGGTTAAGCGAAGGAACCACCGATGGCTTGTATATAACTTATCACCATAACTGGTATGATCATTCAGATTCACGTCATCCGCGTGTGCGTTATTATTCAGCTCACGTTTATAACAACTATTATGATGGAAACTCTAAATACGGTGTTGGGTCAACTCTTGGTTCATCAGTATTTGTAGAAGCGAATTATTTTAGAAATTGTAAATATCCAATGCTGACATCAATGCAGGGAACAGATGTTTACAACGGAGCAACCGGAACTTTTTCTAGTGAAGATGGGGGAACTATAAAAGCTTTCAACAATACTATGAGCGGCCAGACCCGTTTTGTAGCTTATAATGCTTCAACCTATCCTGTTGAGTTTGATGCGTATGTAGCTGCCAGCCGAAACGAAACAATCAGCAGCAGTATTACATCAAAAAAAGGTGCGAAAACGTATAACAACTTTGATACTAATTCAAGTATAATGTATTCGTATACGCCAGATACGCCTGAAACAGCCAGAACAAATGTTATGCAATATGCAGGACGCGTTTCAGGAGGTGATTTTCAATGGGCTTTTAATAATGCTGTAGATGATACTGCAGATGCTGTAATTACAGGATTAAAAACGGCATTGACAAACTACCAAACTACTTTAGTGTATGTTCAGGATGGAACAAATCCTCCAGCGGGGAATCAAACTTTGACTTCGACTTCAAATAATAATCAAACTGTTACAAGCGGAACGGCTATCGGAACTATTGTTTTTACGTGGGGAGGAGATGCAACTGATGCGGCTGTAACCGGTCTGCCCGCTTCTGGATTAACTTTTGTTAAAAACACTTCGGCTAAAACCATTACAATTACGGGAACTCCAACTGCAACAGTAACTTATTCTATCGCTACTACAGGAAGCACTGGAACACCAGCTACAGGATCTGGAACGATAACAGTTAATGCAGCTGGAAATCAAACTTTAACATCAACTAATAACAACAGTCAGACCGTTACAAGTGGAACAGCTATAAACTCAATTGTTTTTACCTGGGGCGGAACTGCTACAGATGCAAGCGTAACTGGATTACCAGCATCTGGGTTAACTTTTGTAAAAAATACTTCAGCTAAAACCATTACAATTACGGGAACTCCAACAGCTACGGTTTCGTATTCAGTAACAACTACAGGAACAGGAACTGCTGCAACTGCATCAGGAACTATAACAGTAAACACAGGAACTTCTGGTAGTGAAATTCACAATTTTACAACTTCAGGAAAAACAAGCAGCTTTTACAGCATTACAGGAAATCTTTCGACTACTAAAGGAACTGTAACCTATAATGGTTTGACTTTAACGCAATGTTTGAAAATTGAATCTTCTACAAGTATCACTTACACGACTACTCAGCCAAGTACATTAACACTGGTTTTTGTTGAAGCCGGAGCTAATATTAAAGTTGATAATGTAGATAGAACGACCACAAATGGTATTATAACAGTTTCGTTAGCTGGAGGAAGTCACACAATTACCAAAAAAGATACTGCAAATTTATTTTACATGAGTACCGTGTATAGTGGCGGAACACTGAAAATAGCTAAAGCAGATTCTGTTATTGAAGCAGAAAATGAAAAACCATTTTTATATCCAAATCCAGTATCAGGTATTTTGTATTTATCTGATCAAAACCAAAAAGTAGAAAAAGTAATTATTTACAATGTTTTGGGAGTTCTTGTAAAAACTTCTCACAAAGGAGAAACAAATATTGATTTAAACCAATTAGCATCAGGAACATATTTAGCAAAAATTATTACTGCTGATGGTTCTTCAAATCAAATTATTATAAAGAAATAAAGATTTTAAGAGAAAGGCTTCCTAAAAACAGGAAGCCTTTTTAAATATTTTACCAATCAAAATTACCAGTCAGTAGCTGGAAGTTTTTTCAGAACTCTTTCCGGGCTGTCATCTGCAAAAAGTTGTTTTCTGTCTAGTTTAAACTTTTTAGTTTCGTGTGCACTTGGCATACTATCAACCATTGTATTAATAAGTTCCATATCAGCAGTACCCGAAATTAAGTCATAATCAACAGATATTTGAGAACCAGCTCCCATATTAAAAGTATGTATTTTAGCAAGAATCAATTGATTATCTACAAATTTATACCAGGTTTCGAGCGTTCCAACCGGACCAATTCCGTTAAGTGTAATATTTAGTAATCTATCTTTGTCAATACTTATACTTTCATAATCGTATATTTTATTTCCTTCATAAGAATATTCAGGATTTAACGCCTGCCAGGATGTTTCCTTTAAAATATAATCTCCTGTTTTTTGTTTAATCAAAACTAAAACAGCACGAACATCAGTATTGTCATTTTTGTTTTGCAAAACAAGTACAATATCTTTCAGCTGATCATCGTCTAAAAGCCCTTCTTCTTCATATTGAATTTCATACGGCTCTAATACAAAATCCTGAGCTTTTTTTCCAGTTTTAGGAAAAACCGGAAGAGTTCCGTCATCAAAAATTTCTCCCTCTTCTTCTCCAACGGATTCTGAGTCGAAAATTTTTTCAGTTTTTGGGTTTTGAGTTTCCGAAACTTTTGTCGTTTCTTTTTTACAGCTTACAGCTAAAATTACAATTAAAAAGAAGAGTAATGTACGTTTCATTTATTTGGGTTTGAATACAAATCTAGGAAAATTGCTATATATTTTGCATAAAAAACCACTTCTTCCAAAGCTGGAAAAAGTGGTTCTTGAGAATTTATTTCTTTTACAAATCAAATTTAATTCCTTGTGCCAGCGGAAGATTTGTCGTGTAATTAATTGTATTGGTTTGACGGCGCATGTAAATCTTCCATGCATCAGAACCAGACTCACGTCCGCCTCCGGTTTCTTTTTCACCACCAAAAGCACCTCCAATTTCTGCTCCGGATGTTCCTATGTTCACATTTGCAATTCCACAGTCAGAACCTATTACAGATAAAAATCTTTCAGCTTCTCTCAAATTGTTTGTCATAATTGCAGAAGATAATCCCTGTGCAACTCCATTTTGAAGTTCGATAGCATTGTCAACATCTCCGGAATATTTAATTAAATATAAAACGGGTGCAAAAGTTTCGTGCTGTACAATAGCAAATGAATTTTCAGCTTCTGCAATCGCAGGTTTTACGTAGCAGCCGCTTTCATAACCTTGTCCTGAAAGAACTCCGCCTTCAACCAGAATTTTACCGCCTTCGGCAACCACTTTATTTAAAGCAACTGCATATTGTTCAACAGCATGCGTATCGATAAGCGGTCCAACATGATTTTTTTCATCAAGCGGATTTCCAATTCGTAATTGTTTATAAGCAGCGACAAGCGCCTCTTTTACTTTATCATAAATACTTTCGTGAATAATTAATCTTCTTGTCGAAGTACAACGTTGTCCGGCCGTTCCAACAGCTCCGAAAACGGCTCCAATTACAGTCATTTTAATATCAGCATCCGGAGTCACAATAATGGCATTGTTTCCTCCTAATTCTAATAACGATTTTCCTAATCTTCCGGCAACAGTTTGTGCTACAATTTTACCCATTCTGGTAGAGCCTGTTGCAGATATTAACGGAATTCTTGTGTCTTTTGTCAGCAATTCTCCTATTTGATAATCTCCGTTTACTAAACAGGAAATCCCTTCCGGAAGGTTATTTTCTTTAATAACCTGAGCAATTATATTTTGGCAGGCGATTCCGCAAAGAGGTGTTTTTTCAGAAGGTTTCCAAACACAGACATCTCCTGAAATCCACGCCAAGGCCGTATTCCATGACCAAACTGCAACCGGAAAATTAAACGCCGAAATAATTCCAACAACTCCTAATGAATGATATTGCTCATACATTCTGTGTCCAGGTCTTTCAGAATGCATTGTTAATCCGTGCAATTGACGTGATAATCCAACAGCAAAATCACAGATGTCGATCATTTCCTGAACTTCTCCATAACCTTCCTGCAATGATTTTCCCATTTCATAAGAAACCAGTTTACCAAGTGCATCTTTGTTCTCACGTAATTTTTCTCCAAACTGACGAACAATTTCACCACGCTGCGGTGCCGGAATCAATCTAAATGTTTTAAAAGCTTCTGTTGCCGAACGCATTACTTTTTCATAATCTTCAAGCGTTGAAGTTTTTACAGATGCAATTAATTTTCCATCTACTGGTGAAAAACTATCTAAAATTTCACCTGATGAAAAGCTCTCTACTCCAGTCGAAGTTCCGTCGTTAACCAGTTTAATTCCTAGTTTTTCCAGAGCTTCATTCATGCCAAATTGTGATGCTATTGTTGTCATTGTAACTTTTTTAGTTAAAATTGTTATATTTTTATGTAAAGATATTATTTTAGAATTAATTTCAAATTGAATTCAATTATTAAAAACAAAGTAAATTTAGCGTTATTTTATAAGTATTAACGCAAACGGATGGCTAATTATTCAGTAAAAATGGTGAAATTTGTATTCTCAAAATTTTAAAATATGAACTTTTTCCGCCACCTTTTACTTTGTTTTCTTCTGATCTCTTTTAATGCATTTTCTCAAAAAGAACAAAAAACTTCTTTTCAGGTTGTGCCTTTAGGAATAAAAGGCGGAATCGACGAAAAAAATCTCTCAGCTTATTTAATAGCTCCTTCTAATACAAAAGATTTTATTTGTCTGGATGCCGGAACCGTAAATGCCGGAATTGAAAAAGCTATTGAAAATAAAGTGTTTAAAGTTTCAACCAGCGAAGTTTTAAGAAAATATATCAAAGGATATTTGATTTCGCATGCCCATTTAGATCATGTTTCGGGCTTAATTATCAACTCTCCTGCTGATTCTTCTAAAACAGTTTATGCCACTCAAAAATGCATGGAAATGATGGAAAACCATTATTTTAATGATCAAACATGGGCTAATTTTGGGGACAAAGGCGTAGGATTTCCGTTGAAAAAATATCATTTTCAAACTTTAAATCTGAATGAAGAAACGCCGCTTTCTAACACAACAATGACGGTTAAAGCGTTTTCTTTAAGTCACGTAAATCCTTTTGAAAGCACTGCTTTTTTAATTAAAAACAACGAGACTTATGCTTTATATTTAGGAGATACCGGACCTGATTCTGTTGAAAAAAGCGATAAACTAAAAACTCTATGGACAGCAGTTGCTCCTTTAGTTCAGAATAAACAATTGAAAGGTATTTTTATTGAAGTTTCTTTCCCAAATGAACAGCCGGATCAATTTTTATTTGGACACTTAACTCCAAATTATTTAATGAAAGAACTTCATATTTTAGAGGATTTAGCTGGAAAAGGTTCTTTAAATAATTTCAAAATTATTATTACACATTTAAAACCTCCTGCTAAAAATATTGCTAAAATTAAAGAGGAGTTAAAAGCTCAAAATGATTTGGGATTGAAGCTTATTTATCCGGAACAAGGAAAAAAGTTTGAGTTGTAAAAATTTAGCTTTATGTAAGTTTATTTTTATAAATTTGTGGATATTTCAAATTTACAATGAAGATTATTTGGTCTAAAAAAGCAGAGTACAACTTTTATACTATTGAGAATTATCTTAAACATTTTTGGTCACCGCTCATAGCTCAAAAATTCATCAAGGATGTTTTACACATAATAAGTTTGCTGGAAAATAATCCTTCGCTTTGAAAATATAATCCAAAATTGAAATGTCGAAGTATTGTCATTTCGAGAAATATTACATTATATTATGAAGCTACACAAGATTATATCGAATTGATTGCTTTTTATAATAATCGGCAAAAACCAATAGATATATTTATATAAGATTTCTTCTCTTCAGTTTATCCAACATTTCTTCATGCGTTATAAAGTCTCCATTTTTTATATCCAACTTTCCTTGCTCAATATCCGCCTTCAATTCCAACATATAATTTTCTTCAGGAGAAAGTATTTTTGCAATTGATAAAACTTCGTCAGGAGTAAAAGACTGTGTTTTTAATTTTCGATAAAATGTTGGACTGGGTATCCCAATTTTTTCAATAATATAGTTCTTTTTATAAGGAGAGTTATCTATTAAACCTTCAATATTTTCAACTATATTTTTATATGCAATTACCTCTTGTATCATAATTGAGAATTTTTTAATTCATTTATGATACAAATATATATCAAAAACGATTGTAAATATTATAATTTCTTACAAAAAGTAATATTAAACCAGACAGGTCTTAAAAACCTGTCTGGTTTAATATTTTAGTTGATGAAAAGATTATTTCTTAGCCGTAAATCTAGGATCCGTTTCCATAACAGTTCCACAATTATCGCAGGTTCTTAATTCTTCTGAATTGTAGAAATGTTCAAAATGAGGCAGAAAATCTTTCTCTATATTATGCAATTCAAAATATACCTCGTAAAGTTTATGATTACAATTATCACAATGCCAAAGCAAACCATCTGTAAATCCTTTTCCAGCACGTTTACACTCAATTACTAATCCGATTGAACCTTCGGAACGAACTGGTGAATGCGGAATTTTGGCAGGATGCAAATACATATCGCCAGCATTTAATTCCATTTCTTTACGCTCGCCATCTTCCTGAATTACAACTTTTATACTTCCTTCTAACTGATAAAAAAGCTCTTCGGTTTCATTATAATGATAATCTTTTCGGGCATTTGGTCCGGCAACAATCATTACGATATAATCGCCTGAGTCTACATATAGATTTTTATTTCCAACTGGTGGTTTTAGTAAGTGTCGGTTATCTTCAATCCATTTAGTAAGATTGAATGGTTTAGCTATAGCCATTTTTTCAAAATTTGTGAGTAGCTAAGATAATGAATTTGTAGAGATGCACCGCAGTGCGTCTTATAGGTTTTGATTATACAAGCGAGACATACTGCGGTGCGTCTCTACAATTTTTCTTTTATCAAATAAATATAAACCGGAAAATGATCGCTAAAACCTGCTTCTGTTAAAGTATTCCGCAACGGATAACCTTTATATCTTCCAGAAGTCTGAATTAAATAAGGTCTCTTGAAAATGCCCGCTTTCCAAAATTTATAACTGGAAAAATCAGGTTCAATAAAAGGTTTCGTGATTATGATTTGATCAAAAATATCCCAGGAATCTCTAAAGGCTAAAGTTCCCATTCCTTTTTCAGCCATTTCTTCAAAAGGATTATAAACGCCAAATTCAGGAACGTCCGCTTTTTTTGCTTTTGTTCCCAATGCAATTTTTAAGCTTTTATTAAAAGGTCCGTCATTTAAATCTCCCATGGTTAGTACTTTCGCATTTGGATTTATTTGCTGTAAAGAATCTATAATTTTTCTGTTCAATCTTCCTGCTGCTTCCCGAAAAGGATTACTGGCTTTTTCTCCGCCAGATCTTGAAGGCCAGTGATTCACTATAATATGTATTTCTTCATCTTCTAAAAAACCGGTAACCAAAAGCTGATCTCTCGTAAAAACTCGGTTTTTAGTATCAATTTTGATTTCAACATCGCCTAAATCTTCATTGTTATTTTCCTCAAGAATTGCTTTGTTTTTGTAAATCAACAACGGAATATTTGAGTAAGAAGTAGGTCTGAAATATTTCTTTTGATACAAAAGCGCAACATCAATTCCACGTTGATCCGGCGAATCAAAATGAATGATTCCGTAATCGTATCCGGAAATCTTTTCTTGTTTTATTAAATCTTCGAGAACGCCTCTGTTTTCAATCTCGGAACAGCCTAATAATACTGGAGCATTTGAATTTTCAGGAGTTCCAATTTCAGCAATTACTCTGGAAAGATTTTTTAGTTTTTGTTCGTATTTTTCTTTTGTCCAATGCTGAGCGCCTGTTGGAGTCCATTCGTCATCATTTTTATTTGGATCATTATTGATATCAAAAAGATTCTCGAAATTGTAAAATGCTGCGGTATGGATTATATATTTTTTTGATTGTGCAGTTGAGACAGAAATTATAAAAAAGGCGAGTAAACAAAAGTGAAATTTAATAATTTGCATAACTTTAAAAATTTAAGGGCTCAATTTAAATAAATTGTAAGAATTTTCAATAATTTACTTGAGTAAATAATTTATATTTGTTAATCTCAACATTCAAATAAGCAAAAGATATTATGAAAAGCTTCCTTACTATCACAAAATATTTTAATCGTGCTAAACTGGCATTTCTTATTTTTGCTTTACAATCATTCAACTGTCAATCCCAACAAAACATGATAACACCACCTTATTTACAAAAAGGAGATACTGTAGCTCTTTTGGCAACGGCCAGAAAAAATATCGACGACAACTTAAAACCTACAATAGATTTGCTTAAAAGCTGGGGTTTAGAAGCTGTTATTGGCAGTACAATTGGACTTGATTATCATCAATTGGCCGGAACTGACGAACAGCGTGCTGCCGATTTTCAAAAACAATTAGATAACCCAAATATAAAAGCGATTTGGTGCGTTCGCGGCGGTTACGGAACTGTGAGAATGCTGGATCTGTTGGATTTTACAAAATTCAAACAACACCCAAAATGGATTATCGGTTTTAGCGACGTAACGGTTTTACACAATCATTTAAATACAATGGGTTATAAATCGATTCATGGGGCTATGCCGGTTACAATTCCACGTGCAACTGCGGCAGCGATTAGTTCTATGAAATCAAGTTTGTTTGGCGAACCTCTTTCCTATTCTATTGAACCAAGCAGCATGAATCGTTTTGGTAAAGCAACTGGTGAATTAGTTGGAGGAAATCTTTCTATTTTATATAGTTTATTAGGTTCTCCATCGGCAATTGACTGCAAGGATAAGATTTTATTTATCGAAGATTTAGATGAATATCTTTATCATATTGATCGTATGATGATGAATTTACGACGCAATGGCTGCATCGAAAATTTAAAAGGAATCATTATTGGCGGAATGACGAAAATGAAAGACAACGAAGTTCCGTGGGGGAAAAATGCTCTTGAAATTATTGACGATGTTACCAAAAAATACAATATTCCGGTAATCTTTAATTTCCCAGCCGGGCATATTCAGGATAATCGCGCTTTAGTTATGGGAAGTACTATTTCTATTGATGTAAATGCAGCTGGAAGTACGGTTACTTTTCAGAAATAACAACAATTCAATTTAAGAAAGTCTCTTAAATACCACACATAAAATCTCGCAGAGACGCAAAGCCGCAAAGTTTAATTCTTTGTGCCTTTGCGTTTTTTATTTTAAGAAACTGAAAACCGTCACTGAGACTGAAAAACTAAACATGGCAGAACATAACGAACTTGGCAAAAAAGGAGAAGAACTTGCAGTAAATCATCTCGAAGAAAATGGGTATGAAATTTTAGAAAGAAACTGGGTTTTTCAAAAAGCCGAAATAGATATTATTGCACAAAAAGATGAAGTTTTGGCAATCGTAGAAGTGAAGACAAGATCGAGTTTAGATTTTGGTTCTCCGCAGGATTTTGTGAAGCCAAAAAAATTCAACTCCTAATAAAAGCAGTAAATGCCTACATAAACTATAGGGAAAAGGATTTTTGTGACGATTTAAATATTCGTTTTGACATCGTTGCGATCCATAAAAACGGGGAATCATTTGCAATTGAACATCTTACAGACGCATTTTATCATTTTTAACATAATTTTTTATTGTTATAATTGTAACAATTTGTTTTTTTATTTATCTTTGCAAAGAATTATAACATCAAATTAACTAAACCAACCCAATTACGTTACAAAAAAAAGAAAAAAATTATGAAAACCGTTTCTTCCATCGTCGAAAATTACATCAAAACAAAACCCTTTCTTTTAAATGCTTTATCTCTCGGGATTATCAACCTGACTTCTCTTTCTCGGAACATTATGACCGAGCTTGAAAA
>NZ_JBCNKR010000002.1 GCF_039595935.1 Flavobacterium sp.
ATTGATTTGATAGTTCTACCTCGTCTTCCTGCAGACTTAGATAAATTTTCTCGTAAACCTTATATTTTCTTTTTTCAGAAACCTCTTTTACATTCCCTTCTTCATCTGCTTTTAAGAAAACATCTTCAAAGTCTTCTAAAACATTTCCGTACAACAATAGTATTTCGATAATCTTTCTTTCGAAACCGTATAAAATATCTACTTTTTCAGGTCCTTGCTGATGTCCCATATCACCAGGATAATAATCCTCGGGCGGCCCGGTTCGCGGATCTTCCGGATCTCCTCCTGAATAATTGGCTTGTTTTGAAGGCTGGTTTCTAACAACCTCAAAAGGTTTTTGTTCCTGTTTTTGTCTTTTATTTGCTTCAGAAAGATCTTTTTGAATCAGCTGTGCCAGCGTACTTACTAAAACTTGTTCAGAAATATCCATAATTCGGGCACATTCCTGAATATAAACTTCGCGCTGAATTCTGTCCGGTATTTTCGAAATACTGGCAACCATATCTCGGATTAAATCGGCTTTTTTTATAGGATCGTTTTTGGCTTCTCCCATCAAAATAGAAGCTTTAAACTGTATAAAATCTTTACTGTTTTCTTCTAAATACCGCACTAAATCGTCATGCGAATTTTTTCTGGCAAAACTATCCGGATCTTCTCCATCGGGGAAAGCACAAACTCTAACGTTCATTCCTTCTTCCAGAATTAAATCGATACCTCGAATAGAAGCACGAAGTCCGGCAGCATCTCCATCAAAAAGTACGGTAATATTTCGCGTTAAACGATTTACTAATCGGATTTGATCTGGTGTTAAAGCTGTTCCCGAAGAAGCAACTACATTTTCGATTCCGGCCTGATTAAACTGAATTACATCGGTGTAACCTTCAACGAGATAACAATTATTTTGTTTGGCTATAGCCTGCTTTGCCTGAAAAATTCCGTAAAGTACTCTGCTTTTATGGTAAATATCACTTTCTGGTGAATTGAGGTATTTTGCTGCTTTTTTATCGTTGGTTAAAATACGTCCTCCAAAACCCAAAACACGTCCCGACATACTGTGAATAGGGAACATTACACGCCCTTTAAAACGGTCAAAAGGACGATCTTCTCTCGCAATGGTTAAACCTGTGCTTTCCAGAAATTCCAGCTTATATCCTTTTCCCAGAGCTTCTTTTGTTAAAGCATCCCAGGTTTCAGGAGAATATCCTAAAGCAAATTTTTTGATGGTTTCATTTGTAAATCCTCTTTCTTTAAAGTAAGATAAACCAATTGCTTTTCCTTCTTCAGAATTAATTAAAACATCCTGAAAATACTTCGCCGCAAATTCTGAAACCAGATACATACTTTCACGAACATCTGTTATGGCTTTTTCAGCCTCTGTCTGCTCGGTTTCCTCAATTTCGATATTGTATTTTTTAGCTAAATAACGAATAGCTTCGGGATATGTAAAATGGGAATGTTCCATCAAAAAGGCAACGGAATTTCCTCCTTTTCCGGAACTAAAATCTTTCCAGATACCTTTTGCAGGAGATACCATAAAAGAAGGCGAGCGCTCATCTGAAAACGGGCTTAATCCTTTAAAGTTACTTCCTGCACGCTTTAAATTAACAAAATCGCCAATAACCTCCTCTACTCGAGCAGTTTCAAAAACGGCGTCTATGGTACTTTGTGAAATCAAAACGTTAGATTATTTTTTAAAAATTAGAGCCTGTAAAAGTACACAAATCAAACCTGAATTTACAAAAAAAAGTGCCTCTTTCGAAGCACTTTTTCTACTTACTAAACTCAACTTTATTTTTAATTTAAATCGAAACGTAATCCTAAAGAAATATTATTCTCTTTCACTAAATTATCCTGAAACAACGGATTCAGATCGTATTTAAGATACAAACTCACATCTCTGTAACCAATGTAAGAACTCAAACCGTAAATAAAATTATTTACATTATAATCGCCTTTTATTCTCGTTTTGTATTTTAAATCATCTTCTTCAAACTTCAAAATTTGCTTTGATTTTACGTTGATTCCGGCATAACCACCCACTCCAAAACGAAAACTTTTATGTGTTTTAAAATAGGTTTTCCCATTTTTTTCTATCGGTCTTGTAAAATCAAATTCTAAATGTACCGGAAGCACCAAATACACATTTCTAAAACGAGATTCTGTTAAATGTACCGGATTTACTTCAAGGTCTGTCTGATCGCCGTTTACAACAAAACTTCTGTTATCTGTTGCTCGAATGTTATTATACATTAATGAAAGTCCGTATTTTGCATGAAGCAGATTGTCGTTTTTCATTAATCTTGAATTATAGGTAAAACCCCATTCGTAGAAATGCGAGCCTATAAAACTATAATTTGAATCCTGTAGTTTTCCGTCGACCATAGTGTTGTTTAAACCCATCGCAAACACAAACTGCGATGTTGTTCTTTTTTCGCCATGAATAGAATCTTTATGCTGTTTTGGAGATTTCCAGCGAATCATATACACTCTCGAAGAATCTTCTTTGATTTTTCCGTCGACTTTTTCTGCACTAAATCGTTTAGTTCGTTTTGAGCCAAAGTAATTTTCTCTTCCATAATTACTGCTCTAGCTTCTGCCAATTCTTTTTTACGCTTATCGGCCTGTTCCTGTGTAATTTTTCCTTCTGATAACTGAACATTTACTGCTTCAACTTCTTCCTTTAAAGCTTCTTTTTCTTCTTTTGTAATCTTCTCAATTTTATTGGCTATTCTTTTTGTTTCAGATTCGAAAGTTTCTTGTCCCAGAACTTTGCTTACAAATAAGAAAACGAGGATTACGAGGTAAATGGTAAAATTTTTCATGATTGATTTTTTTTATTGATTGTGATTGATGATATTTTTTAATTGTGAATGGTTAATTGTGAATGGTTAATTGTGAATGGTTAATTGTGAATTCTATCTCCCCCGGATTAAAATCCGGCGCTACGATATGGATCGTTCCTTCGGAACTTTAAATCTATATTTTTTATTCTTGCTCTCTTTTTTCTTTCTTCTTTCTTCTTGCTTCTTACTTCCTGCTTCCTGCTTCCTGCTTCTAAAAATCTAGCCTTACTCCTGCTGATTTCTATTCGCTAAAGCAACTTTTACCGTTTGGTAGTTTTTATTGACTTTTGTGATTACTTTTTCCCGAAACGAAAGTTCAAGTTCACCATCGACCTGATTAAGCAAATCGGCTGCATTTACTCTTACTTTTGCTTTTTTTACCGGATTTTCTGCTAAAACTTTATTCTCGGCCGTTTCTAATAATTGGTCTACATTTTCTTTTTTAGAATTTTCGGCAACTGCACTTTGATTGTTGATTGATTGTTTTTCCTGATTATTGATGATTGAAGACTCCTCTATTTGATTTGATTCATTTTTACTAGTTTTATTTAGTGTTTGATTAAAGTTGTTTTCTTTTTTATTTGATTTTTGATTTGAAGTTTCTGTCAAAGCTTTTTCAACAATTACTGTTTCAGCCTGAACTGAATCAGCTTTATTTAAGATTGGTTTTGTAACAGAATTTGTTTTAATATTTTCTTCGATTACAACACTTTTAACAACTTCAACTGAATTTTTCTTTTGATTGAAAAAGAAAGTTCCAACCAATAAAAAACCAATAATACTCGCAGCTATATAAAACCATTTTTTATTTTTCTTTGGCTTTTTTTCTTCGGCGATACTCAACATAGCGTCTAATCGATCCCAGGCTTTTTCACTAGGTTCAATTTTGCGTTGATTTAATTTTTCACGGAAATCCTTTTCAAAATTATTCGGTTCCATTATCTTGTTTTTTTAAAATAGTAATTTGTGTTTGCAGCATTTTCCTGGCGTGCGATAATTGCGATTTCGATGTTCCTTCATTAATTCCTAACATCTTGGCAATTTCATTGTGTTTATATCCTTCGATGGCGTATAAATTGAAAACCATTTTATAACCATCTGGCAGAGCATCAATTAAAAACTGAATTTGTTCTACCGTAAACTGGCTGTCGATTTCATTAAAACTTTCTTCTGTAAAAAATTCATCTTCGGCAAAACTTACTTTTTTCTGAACTCTTAAATACGAAATACATTCGTTAACCATAATTCTCCGAATCCAGCCTTCGAAACTTCCTTTGTGTTCAAAGTTTTTCAGATTGGTAAAGGCTTTCATAAAAGCGGTTATCATTACATCTTCTGCCAGCTGAATATCTTTTATATATTGTCGGCAAACGCTTAACATTTTCGAAGAATATTTACCGTAAATCTGCTGCTGCGCCTGACGATTGTTTTCGACAGCCAGCTTTATGATTTTGGTTTCTTCTTGATGTAAATGAATAATTTTCATTAATACGCTTTCGGTTTGGTTTTGGTTTTAGAAACAGACTTCTATTAGCATAGACGCATAGAGTTTTGAAATGGTTGCATGGGGAGAAAAATTTTCAATAAAAAAAATCAAAATCCCAATAAAACAAAAATAGATAACTGATTTACAACAAAGTAAACCAATTATCTAATTAATAAATTTTCTGATTTTCTAATTAAAGAAACTATTTCTTTCTCTCAATTACATAATTCACCATCAAAGTAAGAGCTGATTTAAACTCAGAATCTGGATAGTTTTCTAAAAGAGAAAGCGCTTCCTGCTGGAATTCGACCATTTTGTTTTCGGCGTAAGCCAAACCATTATTATTTTTTACAAAGGCAATAACTTCTTTTACGCGTTTTTTGTCTTTGTTGTGGTTTTTGATGGAGTTTATCAACCACTTTTTTTCCTGCGGAGTACAAGTATTTAAAACGTGAATTAAAGGCAAAGTCATTTTTTGCTCTTTAATATCGATTCCGGTTGGTTTTCCGATGGCTTCTTCGCTATAATCAAATAAATCATCTTTGATTTGAAATGCCATTCCGATTAGTTCACCAAACTTTCGCATATTTTCAACCTGAATTTCATCTTCAATTACAGCTTTCGCGCCAAGCGCACAACAAGCCGCAATAAGTGTTGCTGTTTTTTTTCTGATGATTTCGTAGTAAACATCTTCGGTAATATCAAGTCTGCGGGCTTTTTCTATTTGAAGTAATTCTCCTTCGCTCATTTCGCGAACGGCAACCGAAATAATTCTCAACAAATCAAAATCACCATTATCGATAGAAAGTAATAAGCCTTTTGAAAGTAAATAATCTCCAACCAAAACTGCAATTTTATTTTTCCAAAGCGCATTTATGGAGAAAAATCCGCGGCGTCGATTACTATCGTCTACCACATCATCATGAACCAAAGTTGCGGTATGAATCAATTCGATAACCGAAGCACCACGATACGTTCTTTCGTTTACGATTCCGCCAGAAACCATTTTTGCGGTTAGAAAAACAAACATCGGACGCATCTGTTTTCCTTTTCTGTTTACAATATAATAGGTAATTCTGTTGAGCAGCGCAACCTTTGAAGTCATCGATTCGTGAAACTTTTTTTCAAAAAGTTCCATCTCGGTAATAATAGGCTGTTTTATTTGTGAAGTAATATTCATTTCGATTTCAAATATACTATTTTAAATAAAAAAACGTTGTCTATTTTATGTTAGTATATCAACAAATATGTACTAATTTAAAAAAAACAATCCAAAAACACCTCAATCTAATACTAATTTGAATTCATTGATTAAAAGTAAAACCAAAAAAACTATTTATTATGAAAACAAAATTTTTATTAATTGGAACATGTGTCGCTTTATCACTCATTACAAGTTGTAATTCTGATGAAAACACAAACGACGGAACAAGTAAAACAATTACAAACGACGAAATTATTGCGAATGCAAAAATAGATGCCTCAATTGATGATGTTACAAATATCGCCGAAGAACAATTCACTTCGCAGGTAAACGTAAACAGCAAACCTACCGGAAATGTAAAACACTTTTTACCAGAATGTGCTGTTATAACAACAGTTCTTACCAATAATACGTTTACAAAAACTGTTGATTTTGGCGTTGAAGGCTGTACGCTTGAAAACGGAAATACGGTAAAAGGTAAAATGGTAATTTCATTTTCTAATGACTTTTCATCGTCTACGCAGACTATCAGTTATACATTTGAAGGGTTTTATCATAATGGTAAAAAACTTCAGGGAAGCAAAAGCATTATTCGTACTGTAAAAGCAACCGATTTACTTGCTGAAGCGCATCCGGTTTCGATCGCTGCGATTGATTTGACTATTACTTTTGATGATGGAAGTATTTACAGCCGAAAAGGTTCTTTGGTAAAAGAAATGACCGCCGGCTACAATACCTGGTTCAATTGGGATGATAATGTATTTGTAGTTACCGGAAGCGGCACCACAACTTTACCAAACGGAGATACTTATTCGGCAGAAATTACCACCCCATTAGAATTTAAAGCTTCCTGCAAAAAATCTTTTGCTGTAAAAGGAGTTGTATCGATTACTAAAAACGAAGCTACGGCTGTTATTGATTATGGCAATGGAGATTGCGACACAATGGCTTCTGTAACCAAAGATGGTGTTACTGAAGAAATTGATTTGAAAAAATAGAATCCCTTTTTGCCCACAAAAAAAGCATTAAAAACAAGTTTCACCCTTGTTTTTAATGCTTTTTTATTTACCTGCCAAATGTCCCTACGGGACATTTTTATTGTCGCTATTTTTGTTCTACCGACGAGATATTCCTAACGGAATATTTATCTCGGAGAGATTAAATATCGGTAGCAAAAAAATAACGTAATCCGCACTTTTGTCCCGTAGGGACTATACTTCAGCTTCTTTGTTCGCCAATTGACCGCAGGCAGCATCAATATCTTTTCCACGGCTGCGGCGTACTTTTACTACAACGCCAATATTTTCTAATGCTTTTATATAAGCCATAATGGATTCTTCTGAAGCTTGTTGAAATTCTCCGTCATCAATTGGATTGTATTCAATTAAATTGACTTTACATGGAACATATTTACAGAATTTCACTAAGGCGTCAACCGAAGCTTTATCATCATTAATTCCTTTCCAAACCACATATTCGTACGAAACTTTACTTTTGGTTTTTCTATACCAGTATTCTAATGCTTCTCGTAAATCTTTTAAAGGAAAGTTTTTACTGAAAGGCATAATCTTCGCGCGGGTTTCATCAATTGCCGAATGCAGCGAAACTGCCAATTTGAATTTTACTTCATCATCGGCCATTTTCTTTATCATTTTAGGAATTCCTGATGTCGAAAGCATAATACGTTTTGGAGACATTCCTAAACCTTCAGGTGATGTTACCATTTCTATTGCTTTAATGACATTATTGTAGTTCATTAAAGGCTCTCCCATTCCCATAAAAACAATATTCGAAAGCGGGTGATTGTGATACAAACGGCTTTCTTTATCGATTGCCAAAATCTGATCGTAGATTTCTCCCGGTTCCAGATTTCGCATTCTTTTTAATCTTGCAGTCGCACAGAAATTACAATCTAAACTACATCCTACCTGACTTGAAACACAAGCCGTCGTTCTGGTTTCAGTAGGAATCAAAACAGATTCTACTACTAATCCATCATGCAGGCGTACGGCATTTTTTACCGTTCCATCATTACTTCTCTGCATGGTATCAACCTTAATATGGTTGATCACAAAATTTTCTTCGAGCATAGAACGTGTTGTTTTGGCAACATTTGTCATATCCTCAAAACTATGTGCTCCTTTGCTCCAAAGCCATTCATAAACTTGATTTCCACGGAAAGCTTTGTCATTATTTGCGACAAAAAAATCTCGTAACTGATCTTTTGATAAGGCTCTTATGTCTTTTTTCTCAATTTGCATGCTGCAAAGTTAATCACTTTTGTCATTTTTTTGACCGATTCTTAAATTAAACCTTTACTATACTGATTTAATAAAACTCTGAGCATGATTTTTATCATTTAATTTGGGTTGTCTCCTTGATAATTTTGATACAAGAAAATAAGGTTAGTTCACAACCACATTCAGGAACTGGCCAAATTAAAATAACCTATACTTTATCAAGATGAAAACAATTAAATCAATCCTAGTAACCGTATTTATTACCATATTCTCTTTTCAATTAAATGCACAAAGAACTTATACTATAGTTGATTCTAAATCGACTTTTGAAGTTGCCGGAACTTCTACTGTTCATGACTGGACCATGAGATCAACAGAGGGAACCGGCATTGCCAATTTAACTGTCAAAGATTCTAAGCTGACAGCCATAAACAGCCTTACTATTTCATTATTAGCAGAAAGCCTAAAAAGCGGCAAAACGAGTATGGATGAAGTAGCTTATGAAGCTTTAGATACACAAACTCACAAAAGCATTGATTATACTTTAAAATCTGCTGAAAAAATTAATGACTCTACCTGGATTCTAACCGGAACTTATACCGTAGCAGGCGTTAGTAAAGAATACAAAACTCAGGTAAAAGTAACGACCAGCAATACCGTTATTATTTTGCAGGGATCTAACCAAATTACTTTTGGCGATTTTGAAATGACACCTCCAAAGGCTGCTCTTGGCGTCGTAAAAGCCGGAAAAGATCTGACTATAATTTTCAATATTTCTCTAGGTCAGGTAAATCAAATTTCAGATTTATAGCCCCAATTTACTTTCAAAAAATTATTTCTTCAAAAAATCAAAACTTGATTTTAGGGCATCATTCTATGCAAAAAAATTGAAAACGTTGTAGTTATTAAATACTTATTTAATAAAATTTTAACAATGATTTTTATCATGTGATCCCCTAAAATATTGGCTGATCTTTGAATCAAGTTAAAAAAAACATTCTAATGCAGAATGAGATTGGCCAATTTGTTAACTTATTTTTCATAATAAAAACATGACAAAAATGAAAACTATTAAAATAAAACTATTTGCAATTGTAATCGTTTTTTTTGGAATTACAACATTTGCTACAGCACAAAAATCTTATGCTTTAGATGGCAAATCTACCTTTTCAGTTGCAGGAACTTCAACGTTACATGATTGGGAAATGAAATCGGCTTCAGGAACCGGAACAGCAAATTTTACAATTGCTAATTCTAAATTAACTGACATTGAATCTTTATCAATAAGTCTTTTGGCTGAAAGCGTGAAAAGCGAGAAAAAAAGCATGGACAAAGTAGCCTATGAAACTTTAAAAACAGATAAAAATAAAAACATCAAATATGTTTTAAAATCTGCCGAAAAAGTAAATGAAACAACTTGGGAATTAACAGGAACATATACAATAGCAGGCGTTAGTAAGGTGTATAAAACTACTGTAAAAACCACTGTTACAAAAGACGGATTGAACATGCAGGGATCTAACAAAATCACTTTTGCAGACTTTGGAATGAAATCACCAACTGCTTTGCTTGGCACAATCAAAACAGGACAGGATTTAACCATAAAATTTAATTTAAACTTTAATTTATAAAAGCCATGAAAAGGATATATATATTATGTCTGACATTAGTCAGTACACTTGCTGTGGAGGCTCAGGTAAGTTTTGGCCATATTCAAAACCAAATTCCAAGAGGCCAAAAAGGAATTAATCAATTTGATGTAAAAAAAGACACTGTAGCTTATAAAGGTTTAAGTGTAGATATAGGAGCGGCTTTTGCACTTCAATTTCAGGCTTTAAACTCTTTTAATGATCAAAAAAATCTAGCAACAGCACCTAGTTATAGATTAAATAATTTAGAAAATAACTTTAATTTACCAAATGCAAACTTTACAATTGGCGCACAGTTATATGATGGTGTTCGTGTAAACTTAGATGTTTATCTGGCTTCTAGACACCACAATGAAACATGGGTAAAAGGCGGTTATTTGCAAATTGACAAGCTTGACTTCATTAAAAAAGATTTCCTTGCTGATTTCATGAAATATACAACCATCAAAATTGGTCAGATGGAAAATAACTACGGTGATGCACACTTTAGAAGATCTGATAACGGAAATGCTTTTATGAATCCATTCGTTGGAAATAATATAATGGATGCATTCATTACAGAAATGGGAGCTGAAATTTATTACAACAGATCAGGTTTTGTGAGTATGATTGGAGTTACAAATTCAAAACTAAATCAAAACGTACAGGAAATTGTTCAGGCTTCTGCTACTCCGGCAAAACCGGACAACAATACGACCATAAGCCCTTCTATTCTTGCAAAACTTGGATGGGACAAACAGATTAATGATGATTTAAGAATTAGAGTAACGGGATCATATTATCATACAGCAAATTCTAGTGGTAATTTATATGCTTCTGACAGAGCTGGAAGCCGTTTCTATGGAGTAATGAGCCATTCTGAATATAATATTATTGATCCGGCTACTGGGACACCTATTAATACGGTTGCAAACAACTTTGATCCAACGGCTAATAAAGATACGGGAAGATTTAATCCTGGATACGGAAACTGGGCAACATCATATATGGTAAACCCTTTTATTAAATACAAAGGTCTTGAGTTTTTTGGAACCTTAGAATTTACCTCTGGAGGCGATTATAAAGGAACAGATGATACTCGTAAAGTAAATCAATATGTTGGGGATATTGTTTATCGATTTGGCGAAAATGAAAGATTTTATATTGGAGGAAAATACAATCTGGTTGACGGAAAATTAGCAAATGCAAACGCAGAGGCAATCCAGATTAACAGATTTGAAGCCGCAGCCGGGTGGTTTATGACTAAAAATGTTTTGGCAAAATTAGAATACGTAGATCAAAATTATAAAAACTTCTCTCAATTTAATGGAGCAACTCCTAATGATCTTTTCGGCGGAAGTTTTAAAGGATTAATGTTTGAAGCAGTAATTTCATTCTAATAATGTACAACAGGTTTATTTTTTTAATTATGGGTTTAGCCGCTTTCCTTTTATTAGGAAGCGCTAAGCCCTCTTTTTTAGCAGAAGATGAAGCCTTAGTAATAAATAAAATTAAAATAGAAATTACAGGGACATCAACTGTTGGCAAATACAATTGTTCGAATATTTTTACGGCAAAAGATACCGTTTATGTAAACTCTTTAAAAAAAGACATTTTTAATACCGCAATCAAAATGTCAAACTTTGATTGCGGCAATAAGATAATGACTAAAGATTTACAGGGAACTGTAAAAGTGAAGCAATTTCCTAACAGCACTGTTTGCATTACAGATGTAAAATCATGTGGGAAAAATTACAAATGCCGCTTAAACTTTTACATTACAGATAAAACCTTAAAATACAAAGACTTTATTCTATATAATTCTGATGATAAAATCCAGGGAACTCTTAATTTGAAATTTTCAGAAATTGGTCTTGAACCACCAGTAAAAATGGCTGGTTTAATAAAAGTAAAAGATGATATCGTAATAAATTTCAGCTTGTATAAAGGCTAAAAAGAAGGCTTTAAAATTTTTGCTTTTTTTTTTAACTAAAAAAAATTAATCCAACTCTTCAAAACTAAAAAATTTGGCACAAGAATTGTCTTGCACTCAAATGAAAAATAATCTTACAAAGCGCGCAACAATTTTAAAATTTGTATTTTTATTATTCCACTTTATAACCTTTTAAATTTTATAACCTAAAAAGACAATTTATTATGAAAAAACAGATTTTAAGTTTGGCTGTTGTTGCAATGTTAGCATTCGCTGTTCAATCATGCGATAAAAAAGAAACTAAACCAGAAGAAGAAAACTTAACCTTAGGAAACAAAGTTGATTCTTTAACAACAGATATTGAAGAAGTAAAAGACAGCGCAGTAAGTAAGGCAGAAAGTGCTGCAACTAAAGCAAAAGATGCTACAGAAAATGCTGTTCAGGATGTAAAAGACGGAACTAAAAAAGCGGCTGAAGATGTAAAAGCGGCTACTAAAAAAGGGGCCGAAAAAGTTGAAAATGCAGCTAAAGCGGCTAAAGACGGAACTGTGAAAACAGCTAAAGATGTAAATGAAGCTTTGAAAAAATAATTTTCAAGTTAAACTAAAACCAGAAACCATTCGCTTAAACGAATGGTTTTTTTATACAAAATAGTCAGCAGATATTTTTTGTATTTTTGCATTCAATTACAACAATTACAAGATGCATTTTATATCACAAGAATTAGAAGATTATATCGAACAGCATTCTGAAAATGAACCGGAATTACTGGCGAAACTAAATAAAGAAACTTACCAGAAAATACTTTTACCGCGAATGCTCAGCGGACATTTTCAAGGTCGCGTTTTAAGCATGTTGTCAAAATTAATTCGTCCGGTAAATATCCTTGAAATCGGAACTTATACCGGTTATGCTGCTCTTTGTTTATGCGAGGGAATGCAGGAAAACGGCCAATTACATACAATTGACATTAAAGAAGAATTAGTAGATTTTCAAAGAAAATACTTTGATGCGTCGCCTTGGGGAAACCAAATTTTTCAGCATTTAGGTGAAGCTATTGATATTATCCCAACTATTGATGTGAAATTTGATTTGGTATTTATTGATGCAGATAAGGAAAATTACCTCAATTACTGGGAAATGATTGTTCCGAAAATGAATAAAGGCGGCATTATTTTATCTGATAATGTTTTGTGGAGCGGAAAAATCCTGGAACCAGTTCATCCAAATGACACAAGTACAAAAGTACTTTTAGAATACAATCAGCTTTTAAAAGATGATCCGCGCGTTGAAACCGTTTTACTGCCTATTCGTGATGGATTGACGGTGAGCAGAGTTTTATAAAATAAATCAATTGCCTCCTGCTTTAGCTGGAGAAACCTATTTAAGAAAAATCAAGGGCTTTAGCCAAATTAAACACTAGTAGATAATTTGGCTAAAGCCCTTTCTTCAATTTTATTTTACCTCCAGCTAAAGCTGGAGGCAATTAAACAAGCATTTAATCATGAATTACAGCACCGAAATAAATTCTGAAGGTTTTGCGATTATAAACAATGTTTATTCTGAAAATGAAATCGAAAAACTAATTTCATTAATTGAAGATGTAACCGAAAACGATTCTGCTAATGCAACTTTTAGAAAATCTCAGGATTTATTTGCTATTAGACAATTTCACAGAGAAGTACCGGAAACTTTAGACTTTATTTTTAATGAAAATTTAAATAAAATAATTGAGTCTAATTTTGGAAAAGGCTATTTCATAACCAAATCAATCTATTTTGATAAACCTGAAAAGTCAAATTGGTTTGTGGCTTATCATCAGGATTTAACTATTTCTGTGGATAAGAAGATTGAAGTTGAAAATTTCGAAAACTGGACTGTAAAACAAAATCAATATGCCGTTCAGCCTCCAACAGAAATCTTAGAAAACAATTTCACAATCAGAATTCATATTGATAAGACCACAGGAGAAAATGGTGCATTAAAAGTCATCAATAATTCACATTCAAAAGGAATCCTAAGAATAGAACATATGGATTTTAAAAACGAAAAAGAAACGATTTGTGAAGTAGAAAAAGGCGGAGTTATGATCATGAGACCTTTATTATTTCATGCTTCAAATAAAACCACAAATAACGAAAGAAGAAGAGTAATTCACATTGAATTTAGCAGACAACAACTTCCCGCAGGATTAGAATGGAGTGAAAAAGCTATTCTTCTACACAATTAAAAAGACTAAAAAAGGTTCTAAGTTTTCTCAAAATAAAAACTTATAACCTTAGTATCTTAGAACCTCAGAACCTTTAAAAAGCCCTTATACGGGAAAATATTGCCTTTTCAATCTTCTATAAGCTAAAAAGATTAAAAAACCGAAAAGTGCTCCAAAGAAATATCCCGTAAGAATATCACCCGGATAGTGCAATCCTAAATAAATTCGGCTGTAAGCAAATATTAAAGGCCATAAAAACAATAGTCCAAAATATTTGAAATGATCTTTTAAAACCAAATATAAAAAGGTTGCTACTGCCATTGTATTTGCAGCATGTCCGGAAAAGAAACTAAACGATTTTCTAACCTGAACCACTCTGATAATGGTATTAATATCAGGATTATTACATGGTCGTAAACGCTGAAAAGTATGCTTAAACAAATTACAAGTTTGATCTGTAAAAGCAATTAAAACTGCTATAAAAAGCAATAAATATAAGGTTTGCTTTCCTCCTATTTTTTTATAAATAAGATAAAACAATAATAAAAAGAATGGAGTCCAGTATAACTGATTGGTAATAATCAGCCATAATTTATCGTATGTTTCAGAACCTAATCCATTTAGATATACCAATAAATTGATATCTAATTGTTCTATTTTTTCAAGCATATTACATTTGGCGTTTTATAGGTCCTGAAAGTGAGTCAATATCTTCTTTTACTTTGTCAATTTCTGTTGCAGTATCGCCTAACAAATTAGTCGTATCTCCTAATAAATTAGATTTTGCACTTTCAATTTCTGCATTAATATTACCCGTTAAACTGTTCAAAGATTTTGCATCAAGCCCATTTGCCTCTGCTCCTTTTTGAATTTCACTTTTAATATCGTTAGTTGCATTTTTTAGTTGAGCCATAGCTTTCCCCATTGTACGGGCAATTTCCGGCACTTTATCAGAACCAAAAAGCATTAGTACTATAAACAGTATGAAAACTAATTCTCCTCCTCCTATACCAAACATATCTTTTATTTTTGTTGTGCCACAAAGATATTAAATTTTGAAGCGCACAGTTTTAAAATTTACTTAAAAAAAAAGACTCTTTACAGAGTCTTTTTAGTTTGTTCTTAGTCAAATTTTGATTTTTGCTCAACCTTTGGCCATGAATTATTGGTTACATCAATATCAGCCGTAAGCAATTTTGGATCGATCTGAATGCTCTTAATCGCTTTTGCAGTTGCATAAACTTTCTTAGCCGTATCATTGTTTTTTCTCCAGATTTGTGCCGGATATTGATAGTTATCTTTTGTACCGTCTTCATAGGTGATTTCAACCAAAATAGGCATAATCATTCCGCCTGGTTTATTGAATTCAACTTCGTAGAAATATTTAGGCGATTTGATACTTGCTTTTTCTTCTGCAGTAAAAGTCTGATCTACGTAATCTGATAATGTTTTTACATCGTCTAATTTTAAAGCTTTTTTACTTGAAGCATTTACTTCCGGATTATCTCCTGAAACTAAGTAAACAAAAGGACCTTTTTCAAAACCAAAACGACCTTTTCTAACTTTTACATCTTTAATATCCGCAGTTGGAGTTTCAGAAACATAATATTGTTTTACATCTTTAATTCCGATATCTACGAAATCAGTTGAATAAAACCATCCTCTAAAAAACCAGTCTAAATCAACCGCAGATGCGTCTTCCATAGTTCTAAAGAAATCCTCTGGAGTTGGGTGTTTAAATTTCCATCTGTTTGCATATGTTTTAAATGCGTAGTCAAACAATTCTTTACCCATAACTACTTCTCTTAACATGTTAAGTCCTGTAGCCGGTTTTCCGTAAGCGTTATTCCCAAATTGGTGAATTGTCTCAGAATTAGACATAATTGGCTCTAAAAACTTTTGATCACCGCTCATGTAAGGAACAATATTTTTTGCAGGTCCGCGTCTTGATGGGAAAGTTGAATCCCACTCCTGCTCTGCTAAATATTCTAAAAATGAATTTAAACCTTCATCCATCCAAGTCCATTGACGCTCATCTGAGTTTACAATCATTGGGAAAAAAGTGTGTCCAACTTCGTGAATAACAACACCAATCATTCCATTTTTAACTTCTTTTGTCGTTACACCATTTTCGTCCGGACGACCAAAATTCCAGCAAATCATTGGATATTCCATTCCCTGATCTTCTGCAGAAACAGAAACAGCTTTTGGATAAGGATAATCAAAAGTGTGAGATGAATAACTTTTTAAAGTATGTGCTACAACCAATGTAGAAGTTTCTCCCCAAAGCGGGTTTGCTTCTTTTGGATAAACAGATTCCGCCATAACCGTTCTGTTTCCAATTTTTACAGCCATTGCATCATAGATAAATTTTCTTGAAGTTGCAATCCCGAAATCACGAACATTTTTTGCACTGAATTTCCATGTTTTTTTCTTTTCAGAAAAACCTTTTTCAGCAGCTTCTGCTTCTGCCTGAGTTACAATTACAACCGGTTTGTCAAATGATTTTTGAGCCTGTTCGTAACGTTTAACTTGTTCTGCAGTAAAAACTTCACTTCTGTTTGTTAATTCTCCTGTTGCATCAATTACGTGATCTGCAGGAACAGTAATATTTACATCAAAGTTCCCGAAAGGAAGAGCAAACTCTCCGCTTCCCCAAAACTGCATATTCTGCCAGCCTTCTACATCATTATAAACGGCCATTCTTGGATAAAACTGAGCAATTACATATAATTTGTTTCCGTCTTTTTCAAAGAATTCATAACCAGAACGTCCACCTTCTTTTCTATAATTGTTGATGTTATACCACCATTTTACCGAAAATGAGATTTTCTCTCCCGGTTTTAAAGGCGAAACCAAATTGATACGCATCATCGTTTCGTTGATGGTATACGACATTGGGTTTCCTTTTACATCCTTTACCTGCTCAATATTAAAACCACGCTCTAAATCTTTTTTAAGATATTTAGTTGCAAAGCCATCTAGCGGTAAAACCTGACTAAGTTTTTCACCTTCAGCAAGAGACGTTTGTCCGTTTGCTCTTGCCTGATTTTGATCTAACTGCACCCATAGATATTCTAAAACATCCGGAGAATTGTTAGTATATGTTATGGTTTCAAAACCGCTTAGTTTTGAGTTTTTATCATCTAATTCTACATCAATTTTGTAATCTGCCTGCTGTTGGTAATAAGCAGGACCCGGCGCTCCCGAAGCCGTACGAAACATATTTGGTGTTGCCAGTAAATCGTACATCTGGCTGAATTTGTTAGTATCGTATTTGCCTTGCTGCTTTGGGGTTGCAGCTTTTTCCTGAGCAACTAACATTGCCGGAAAAATTAATAATAATGAAAGCTTTTTCATAAAAGTTTAATGGTAATTTTTGTCAGGGTGTGAAAATAACAATTAAAATATTAATTTAACTTATTAATTAATACTTTAACAATTCTTTCCTTGAAGATTCTGTAAAGAGAACACTTCTTTTGGTACCAAATGCTGAAATATGCGTAATATTCTGCTGTTCACTGCTCCAGTCTACAAGTATGCTATTTGAAATTTCGATTGTTTTAAATTTATCGACTTCTTTTATTCTGGAATAACAAACTAAAACATCGTCGCTTTCAATCTCTTTCGATAAAAAAGTAATGGGTCTTGACTGTCCGTTTATTTTTATCGAAAAGTTTTCAGTAAGATATTTTTTAAGTAAATCGATATCAGCAGGTGTTTCTTTTTCGGTTCCTACGAACGTTTTTTTATGGTATTTTTTTTCCATTGCGTTATTCAAATCATCCACAAAAATTCTTGAAGTAATTTGAATCATTTTTTTCTCCGCAGCATAATCTACCTGAAAAACACCTACATAAAATTTATGAAAGGCAAAGGCAGAAAGCGACAGAAACAATATCCCTATTACAGGATAAATCAATATTTTTTTCATTATTGAGAGGCCTTCACTTTTTTAAATTCAGCATTTTTATTGATTAGGAAATCTATCAACTCAAATTTCTGATCTTCACCAACATGTCTTTTTGATTCCGGATCATTAGAACAATACATCAAAAACAAATCGACTTCATCTTTTTGTAAACCTAATGTTTTGGTAAAAAAATCAGGTTTAAAATTAGCTTTTGAATATTCTACAAAAGCGATATCGGAGATTTCTTCTTCTTTTACTTCTTCATTTTTAGAAAGAGCCTTTTTAAGATCTTTAAAAATTCGAACAAAATCCATTCCGTATTTAATGGTTTGATCAGAATACATCACTGTATTTTTTGCAGTCGATTGTCTGTCATCTTCATACAGCTTATCAACATATTGCTGCGTATTGCTGTCTAATGATTTTACTTTTAAATCTTTACGAACCACAACTTCTTTTAACTCATTACTAATCAATTCCAGAGGCACCGTAAAAAGTATCTGAGAACAATCTTTTTCTGTTAAAACAATTTTTTTAGACTGAAAAGCAAGACCTGTAAAAACCAGTGTATCTTTTGGCTGAGCCAAAATATCAAACAAGCCGCCCGGACCTATAAAAGTTCTGGATTTGGCATTAATATTCATGATATAACCGCTTTCAATAGAAAGAGATTTGTTTGTAACCTGACCGTGTAGTGGTTTCCTGAAGTTATTTTGTCCGGACATGAATTGACAAAATAAGCAAACAACGAATATTCCTAGTTTATTTTTCATTTTCAAGAATTATTAGATATTTCCGAGCTAAATCTGTTATTAAAAACATACTCATTGTTTTGTTCTTTGTATTCAAAGATACGGCAAAATCAGCATCATCCACACAATATAATTGAAATCCTTTTATATCATCTGCCGGAATTTTTAATCTTTCAGTATAATAATTCTCATCAAAAAGATATTCTATTTTCTTAAAAAGCATTTCTCTCTTTTCTACATTTACTTCTTTTTTCAGCATTTTAGTACGACCAGAAATAGCATTCAAAAGTTTATCTACAGATGTTGAAGTTGCCGTATATACTTTTCTTTCGGCTGGTGTATATGTTTTTTGACCACGCGGAACAATTCCTAAATTTTCAGCCGTAATTCCGTAATTATCATTTACAACCACTTCTTTAAGCTCAATTTCTTTTGCTGTCATTTTTATCACAAGCAGACTTGCATTCAAATCCTCTGCAGAAATCCTGCGTTTTAGCGGTTCTAAATTGACTGAAGAAAAAACCAAAACATCTCCTTCTTTTGCTGTAATAGAAAATCGCCCGTCGGCATCAGAAATCGTAGAAACCTGGGTCGTGTTGTTAATAATATTTACACCGTCAACCGAAGTCGATTTTTCAAAAATCTGCCCGAGAATTTCCTTAGAAGAGCCATTTTGCCCAAAACCAATTTGAACAAAAAAGAAAATTAAAATTATATGTAGCGTATTATTTAACCTCACTGGCAATCATTTCTTTATACTTTACTGCTAATTCTCCCAGTAAAAATTCGGTTGAAGTTTTATTTTTTGAATTCAAAATATTGGTAAACTGTTTGTTTTCAACTGCATAATACTCGAATCCTTTTACATATTCAGCCGGAATTTTCAAGCGTTCAACAAAATGCTCAAGAGTAAACATTTTTTCTAAAAGTCTCATGAAAAATTCCTTTTTCTCTACCTCAACTTCTTTTTTCAGCATCGCAGTTCTTCCTGAGAAAAAATTAAACAAAGGATCTGCAGAAATTGATCCGCCCACCATTCCGGTAGCACTGGCCGTAGCGTTTAAATCTGATGCCGTATGTAATTTTCTTTCGGCCTCGGTATATGTTTTTTGTCCGGCCGGAACAATTCCGAGAGAAACCGCATTTATATTATCATATCTTTTAACGATAACTTCCTGTAATTGATGCATGACAAGATTCATTTTTACCGTAAAATTCAAATCGGTAAAATTATCACAAGTCAGCGAAACCCTGTTTTCTTTAAATTGAATCGAAGAAAAAACAAGCACATCATCTGGTTTTGCTAAAATTGAAAAAGCTCCGGAAGCATCTGTTGTTGTCATTGTTTCTGTTTGAGAATTAACAACATACACCCCTTCTAAATCGTTAGTATTTGCAGTAATTTTTCCGTTAATGAGAGTGCGTTCCTGACTTTGAGACCAGGAATTCTGACTTATAACAACAACTAAAAAACATACAATACCCTTTGTCAAAATAGAAAATTTAGGAAATTATTAAAAAGGTAAAAATATCCTAATGTCGTCCAAATTTAATATTAAGAAGTTGGTAAAAATATGTTAATTAAACTCTTATTTTACAATTCTGGAGAGACACTTTATTTCATATCTTTAACCAAAAGAATTTGAGTTTAGAATTATGAAAAGTATTATCATCGCCAGCACATCTACTTTGCACGGCGGCAGTTATTTAGAGTATTTATTACCTACATTACAAAATCATTTTAAAGACTGTAAAACTATTTTATTTATTCCGTATGCTAGACCGGGCGGAATTTCACACGACGAATACACAAAAAAAGTCTCTGAAGCATTTACAGTTATAAATATCAATGTAAAAGGCATTCATGAATTTGAAAGCCCGGAAATAGCAATCGAAAATGCAGAAGGAATATTTACCGGCGGCGGAAATACGTTTTTGCTTGTAACTCAGCTATACAAAAACAACGTCATGCAGCTTCTGGCTGAAAAAGTAAAAAGCGGAACTCCATATTTAGGCACAAGCGCAGGAAGTAATATTTGCGGTTTATCTATGCAGACAACCAACGACATGCCTATTATTTATCCGCCAAGTTTTCAAACTTTAGGATTAATTCCGTTTAATTTAAATCCACATTATTTAGATCCGGATACAAATTCACAGCATATGGGCGAAACACGCGAAACAAGAATAAAAGAATTTCATGCTTTTAATTCAATTCCGGTTTTAGGCTTAAGAGAAGGAAGCTGGCTTGAAGTAAAAGGAAATATGATAGTTTTAAAAGGTTCTTTGAAAGCCAGACTTTTTAAACAAAATCAAATTCCTGAAGAATTAGAAACAGAAAGCGATTTGAGCGATTTAAAATAATTTTTGAACCATATAAGTAATTTAAGTTCATTTAATTTAGAGTTTATAAACACCTTAAAAACTTACTTTACTTATATTACTTATATGGTTCAAAAAATAATAAAAACAAAAAAGCCTCAAACAATGTTTGAGGCTTTTAAAGAGCGAAAGACGAGGCTCGAACTCGCGACAACCAGCTTGGAAGGCTGGAGCTCTACCAACTGAGCTACTTTCGCATTAACAGGGTGCAAATTTAAAAAATTTAATCTTTAAAAAAAATAAAAATCAAAAAATTTATTTTTGCGAAACAAACTATAAGGCTTGTTTTAGAGCGAAAGACGAGGCTCGAACTCGCGACAACCAGCTTGGAAGGCTGGAGCTCTACCAACTGAGCTACTTTCGCATTGCTGGTGCAAATATAAAAAGAAAGTTAAGTGCAAAACAAGCTTTTTGGCAAAAAAAATTAAATAAAAACAACATTTATTTATAACGCATTTAAAATTAAAAAGTTATAAAATCAATTATTTTTAAAAAATCATGAGCATTATTTAGAAAATGCATGAAAAGTAATTTTATCACTCGTTCGTTTCGTCTTTGAAAAGACAAATCAATCGAAAGCCCCGAATCTATTGGGAAAATGATCTTTAAAAATAGTATATTTTTTGAATTTTTATAACAATAAAGAATTAACAGGAATTATTTCGTTATTAGACAAAATCAATCCTATATTTGCCGAGCGAAATTAAACTCAAATTAGAGGATTTGAAAAAGCTTTGCCAGACATTGTAAACCTACACAGCAATGTAACCAAAGTCAAGTTAATTTGGTTTAGCCATAACAGTTGTCATTGGCTTTACATAAAAATGAGATACCAGCCCCAAGGTGAACCATTTGATATTAAAGCATTATTTAATGTTTAAAATTTTATAGAATGAAGAAACTTTACTTTTTTTTATTGGTTTGCTGTTTAATTGGATGCAAAAAAAACGATCCAAAACCAACACCCGTAATCACAAAAAAAGCTCCGGCAATTATACTTACTGATGAAAGAAAAGTAGATGTTGACACTGCACTTTTAGGCACTTTTAAAAGTGAAACTCTTAAACAATTTTATAGTTCATCTGAAAATAAAACCGTTTGGGGAAATCTAAAAAAGAGACAATATGTTATTACTCAATTAGAAAAATCGGAAGAATTAGGTTTAAATCCGGAAGATTACAAAATAGAGCAGCTTAAAAAACTGGAAAGCAAAATTAGTAGTTTAAACGATTCTGATTTAGCCACTTATGATATTTTACTAACTTATAATTTCGAATTATATTTAAGTCACTTATATAAAGGCAAACTTGATCCGAAGAAATTATATACAGACTGGGATTTAGATGAAAAAACCTTTGATGTAAACAATGTATTAATCAAAGCCTTTAACAACAATAAATTAGACAGCATTGTCGAGAACATTCAGCCAAAATCAATAATTTATAAAGAGTTATTAAAATCACTTGAAGTTATTAATACTTTTCCTGATGAAGATATTCCAACTATTGAAACTTCTGCAAAGAAAATAACTTTAAATGACACAAATAATGCTGTAATCAATATTAAAAAAAGGCTTTTATTCTGGAAAGACATGTCTGGAAAAGACAGTCTTACCAATAAATACGATCAAAAAACATTTGAAGCCGTTAAAGCATTTCAGGAAAGACATGGCTTGGCTAATGATGGTGTTATTGGTGCAGGAACAATCAGTGCTTTAAATTATTCTAAAGAAAAAAGAAAACAGCAAATCATTGCAAATTTAGAACGCTGGAGATGGTACCCAGCTGAATTTGCCGAAAACTATTTTATTATAAATATTCCTGACTACAGCCTGAATGTAGTTGAAAATCAAGACACAACATTAGTTCGAAACATCGTTGTAGGAACGAGTAAAAGAAAAACGCCTATCATTACGTCGGTTTTAAAAACGGTGGTTTTTAATCCTACATGGACTGTTCCGCCAACAATTTTAAAGGAAGATGTGGTTCCGGCTATGAAACGTAACCGAAATTATTTAGCTAAGAAAAACATAACAATTTATGACACTTCCGGAAATGTTGTAGAACCGCATGCCTGGAACGAAAATAAACCTAACAATTACAGATACGTACAAAGTCCGGGTTATAACAATTCATTAGGATTAATGAAGATTTTATTTCCAAATCATCATAGTGTCTACCTGCACGATACGAACCACAGAAACTATTTTGAACGCAGCAACCGTTCGCTAAGTTCAGGCTGTGTTCGTGTAGAAAATCCTCTTGAATTAGCACAGCACATTTTGGATGACCCTGAAAGGTTTTCTAAAGAAAAAATCGATACTATAATTGCTTCTAAAAAAACAATGAGCTTTAAAATCACCAAAAAATACGCTTTGTATCAATGGTACTGGACAGCCTGGAGCAAAAAAAATCAGCTCATTTTCAGAGCTGATATTTATAATCTTGATTCGGATTTGTATGCTAAATTAAGAGATTAGCTTCTCATCCATAATAAAATTTCTTGACGGATGATAGATATACAAACATGATTTGTCTTTTATGACCTGGATGATTTCATCTGTTAATTCAACAGGAACTGCTGGACAGCCTTGGCTTCTGCCTAATCTTTTATGATCTCTGATAAAAGATTCAGAAACATAGTCTGCTCCGTGCATTACCACACCTCTATCGCGGGCGTTATCGTTAAGACCTCTTTCTAAACCGTCTAAACGTAACGATGCACCGTGTTTACCTTGGTAGATTTCTCCAGTTGCATAAAAACCTAAACTACTTTTAAATGAAGAGTTTAAATTTGAGAATGCCGTAGCAAATTCTTCTCCGGTATTTCTACCATGAGCCACTAAAGAATTAAACAAAATTTTGTTGCTTGTCAAATCAATCACCCAAAGACGTTTTGTATTTGATGAAAGACTGAAATCAATTAACGTAAGAATGTTTTTTTGGATAACTCCTTTTTCTTTTAAAAGATAAAATCCTTTTAAAGCTTCTGTAAAAGTTTTAAGCTCAGGAAGTTTACAATTGTTCGCGTCTAATGTGCTATACACATTTGCAATTTTAGCATCAACAGAAAGGTTTGTCTCAACTTTTGCAATGTTTCTGCTTTTTGCAGATTTCAATTCGGCAGTGTTTTTTGAATCTTTACCAAAAGACAATAGAAAAAACACCAATAGCGGATAAATTTTGTAAATCATTGAATTTCTTTAGGTTAATAATAAGATTTGGGTAGAGCAAAAGTATAAATTTTTGAAAGGCCTCAAAATAAAACACTGTAAATCAGGCTTTTTTTGTTTAAAATTTAACATTATTAACATAATTCTAATGTTTCTGTAAGATTTTTTCTCACGCAAAAAATCATAATATTTCAGCCGTTTTTCTTAAAAAAAGTAGAAAAAGATGGAAATTTTGAAACTTAAACTGTAACAAGTAGAAAAAAAAGTAGTCTATTATTTCTATATTAAAGTACTTTTACACTCATTTTCTTTTAACTTTTCATGAAAAAACTAGCTTTTCTTATTCTTCTTTTATCTACTCTATGCTGTTTTGGTCAGAAAAAAACACTGCAGGCGAAATCTATTTCGCAAAATATTTCTATTGACGGAAAACTAGATGAAAGTGCTTGGGAAAATGCTCAAATGGCTTCAGATTTTATTACTCTTGAACCAGACAATGGAAAGGCTGAACCAGGCGACAAAAAAACCAGCGTCAGGGTTTTGTATGATAATGATGCCATATATATAGGTGCCATGATGTATGATAATGAGCCTAATAAAATTTTAAAAGAAATTTCTCAGCGCGATAATTTTGGAACAGCTGATCTTTTTGGCGTTTTTATTAATGGTTTTAATGACGGCCAGCAGGATTTTATGTTTTATGTTTCGGCAGCTGATGTTCAGGGAGATTGTATTATGACAGATGCTAATGGTGAAGATTATTCGTGGGATGCCGTTTGGATAAGCAAAGCTGCCATTACAGAAAACGGATGGGTTGCAGAAATAAAAATTCCATATTCGGCATTGCGTTTTTCTCAGGAAAACAAACAAACCTGGGGAATTAATTTTTTTAGAGAAATAAAACGTACTCGTTATAAATATACCTGGAATTTTGTTGACAAAAAAATTGGGACTTTTACTCAGCAAACCGGTGCTTTAGAAGGAATTGAAAATATCAAACCTCCTACCCGATTGTTTTTTATGCCTTATGCTTCTTATTATTTGAATGCTGCCGACGGGCAAAAAACTTACGGAACTGTAAAAGGCGGAATGGATATTAAATACGGAATTACAGATGCGTTTACTCTTGATGCGATTTTAATTCCTGATTTTGGACAGACAAAATACGACGACCAGATTTTGAATTTAGGTCCGTTTGAACAGCAGTTTAACGAGAACAGAGCTTTTTTTACCGAAGGAACCGACTTATTTAATAAAGGAAATATGTTTTATTCGAGAAGAATTGGCGGAAAACCTTCTGTTGAGCCTGATTTAAAAGATAATGAAGAAGTTATCGAAACAGTACAAAATGTCAATTTGATAAATGCCTTAAAACTTTCCGGAAGAACTAAAAACGGTTTAGGAGTTGGAGTTTTAAATGCCGTTACCGAAAAAACTTTTGCTACTATAAAAGATACCATAACCGGCGAAACCAGACGTGTAGTTGTTGAACCGCTTACCAATTATAATGTTTTGGTTCTGGATCAGCGTTTTCGCAAAAATTCATCTGTTACGCTTATCAATACAAATGTTACCCGAAACGGTCATTATAAAGATGCCAATGTAACGGGTTTAGCCTGGGATTTAAATACTAAAGCCAATACTTACAGCTTGTTTGGAAATGTAAAATACAGTACCATTAATGATACCAAAAACACACATGGGTTTTACTCAACGGTTAGTTTTGCCGAAACCAGTGGTAAATACCGTTATAGTGTAGGTACTGATTTTGTTTCAAAAGATTTCGACCCGAATGATTTAGGAATTAATTTCTATACTAATTATTATAATTTTTACGGAAATGCCAATTACCGAATTCTAAATCCGACCAAACTTTTTAATAGTTTTAAAATTGATTTTGACACCTATACCGAATTCAATAAAGATTCAGGAAAAGTTCAGGACAATAAAATTGGAGCAGAAGTAAATTTAAGTACTGTAAAAAACAATTATTACGGAATGGGTATTACTGTTTCGCCTCTTGAATCTCATGATTATTATGAGCCAAGAGCTGAAAACAGATACGTTATAATTCCAAGAAAATTTGATTTTTGGTGAAGCATTTCAACAAACTACAATCATAAGTTTGCTATAGATATAAATCCGTCATTATCAGTTGCTGATGAACCCGGAAGAGCGGCTTACGGTACAGATATTAGTCCGAGATACCGTTTTAGCGATAAACTTCTTTTAGTATATAGTTTCAGTTTTCTTAAACGAAATAACAACAAAGGATACATCGACAGCTACGATGATGACGACAATGACAATACTCCTAAAACTATTGTTTTTGCTAATCGTGATGTTATTACTTACGCCAATACGATTACAGGGAAATATGCTATTAACAGCACTATGACGCTTAATCTGGCTGTTCGTCAATATTGGTCTTCGGCAGAAAACAAAGACATTTTAAAACTTGAACAAGACGGATCTTTAACTCCGTACCCGCAGTATACTGAGAATAAAAATTCAAGTTTCTATTCCTGGAATGCTGATTTATCTTATTCATGGTGGTTTGCTCCGGGAAGCCAGCTTTCTGCTTTGTACAGAAACAATGCTTCCAATTTTGAACGCATCATTGATAAAGATTTCAAACACAACGTAACGGGGCTATTAAACAATGATGCCTTAAAACACATTTTTTCTGTAAGTGTAAAATATTTTATCGACTACAATGCTGTCAAAAATAAGATTCGAAAAAGAGCTTAGCGTGAATAAATTTTAAAAAATAAAGAGTAATATAATTAAATTAATATTTTTTGTTACACTTCGTTTTATTAAACATAAATGTCATAAAGCTTTCTCTTCAAATTTTAGAAATGCCTTATCTTTGTAGAAAACAAAAATGTAATGAACAAAAAAGTTATCCTTATGATTTTAGATGGTTGGGGAAAATCTCCTGACCCTAAAGTATCTGCAATAGACAATGCAAATGTTCCATTTATAAATAGTCTTTACAAAAATTACCCAAGCGCACAGCTGCGTACCGACGGATTAAACGTTGGTTTACCAGAAGGCCAAATGGGAAATAGTGAGGTTGGACACATGAATCTTGGTGCCGGAAGAATTGTTTATCAGGATTTAGCAAAAATTAATTTAGCTGTAGCCCATAAAACTCTTGCAAAAGAACAAGTTCTTATTGACGCTTTTACTTATGCAAAAGACAACAATAAAAAAGTACACTTTTTAGGATTAGTTTCTGATGGAGGTGTTCACTCTCATACTTCACACCTTCGCGGATTAATTGATGCTTCGCAGGAATATGGTTTAGATCAGGTGTATGTTCACGCTTTTACAGACGGACGTGACGTTGATCCAAAATCGGGAGCAAAATACATTCATGATTTACAAGATTACATTAAAGATACTCCTGTAAAAATTGCTTCTATTGTAGGTCGTTACTACGCAATGGATCGTGATAAACGTTGGGAACGTGTAAAATTAGCTTACGATCTTGTTGTAAACGGTGTTGGAACTCCATCAACAAACCCAGTTTCAAGTGTTTTAGAAAGCTATGAAAAAGATGTTACTGATGAGTTTATCGAACCAGTTGTTATAGTAGATGAAAATGCAAAACCTCTTGCAACTATTGTAGAAGGTGATGTTGTTATTTTCTTCAACTTTAGAACAGACAGAGGACGTGAACTTACTGAAGCGCTTTCTCAGCAGGATTTCCACGAGCAAAACATGCATAAGTTAAACTTATATTATGTAACGCTTACAAACTACGACGAAACGTATCAAAATGTAAAAGTAGTTTACAACAAAGATAATATCACAGAAACTCTTGGTGAAGTTTTAGAAAAAGCAGGAAAAAAACAAATCCGTATTGCTGAAACTGAAAAATATCCACACGTAACTTTCTTCTTCTCAGGCGGAAGAGAAACTCCTTTTGAAGGCGAATCAAGAATCTTGAGAAATTCTCCAAAAGTAGCCACTTACGATTTACAGCCGGAAATGAGTGCTTATGAATTAGCAGATGCTCTTGTTCCTGAATTAAATAAAGGTGAAGTAGATTTCGTTTGTTTAAATTTCGCAAACGGAGACATGGTGGGTCACACCGGAATCATGGAAGCGGCAATTAAAGCTTGTGAAGCTGTTGACGCCTGCGCGAAAAAAGTAATCGAAGCCGCTCTTGCAAATGATTACACTACAATCGTTATTGCTGACCACGGAAACTGCGAAACAATGATTAATCCTGATGGAAGCCCAAATACAGCGCACACAACAAATCCAGTGCCGATTATTTTGGTTGACAAACAATTGAAAAATATTCAGGATGGTGTTCTAGGCGACATCGCTCCTACTATTTTAGAATTAATGGGAGTGCAGCAGCCAAACGCTATGACTTGTCATTCATTATTATAGAAAACTATTTCTTATATAAAAAGAGGCTGATTTTAAAAAATCAGCCTCTTTTTTTTTACATCTTTTGTGTCATTTCGACGAAGGAGAAATCTGCGCAAGTAACTCCATCCCTAAAAATCTCCAATCTTTGTAGAGCTTCTTGCGCAGATTTCTCCTTCGTCGAAATGACAAGATTGTGTATTTTACATTATAAAATAATGATACAATTGCTCAACACCATAAATTATAAGCCCAATAACACCGCCAACTAAAGTTCCGTTGATTCTGATGTATTGAAGATCTTTTCCTATTTCTAATTCCAGTTTTTCAGAAACCTCTTTTCCGTCCCAGCTTTTTACGGTTGATGATATTAAATCTCCAATTACTTTTTTATTATTTAGAAGAACCGACAGCAAATCATTTTTAATGAAATTATTGATTTTGTCAATCATAATTGAATCTTCTTTAATTCCGTTTCCAAAAGTCTGGATAAGGCTTGAAATACTATTTTTAATCGAAGAATTATCACCTTTGTCTAAATCATTGGTTATCGAAAGTTTTATTTCATCCCAAATTCCATTAATGTAATCCTGAACTTCTTTTTTCCCAACAAAACCTAAAATCATATCGTTGATTTTAACTCTCATTTCTTCCGAATTTTTTACTTTTTCTAAAAAATTGAAAATGTATTCATCGATTTTTAAACGTACAGCACTTTCCGGTTTTTTAGCTTCATTTAAAAAATCCTGCAAACCGTTAAAAACACCTTCTGTAATACTTTTATCCGCCAGTCCGAAACTTAAAAACGGAGTCGACGCTTTTACTTTCTGCCTGATTAAATCTTTATTATTAGTTAACTCGCTGCTCATCACTTCCAGAAGATTCGTCAGCATTTGATTTTTTAAATCCCCTTTCTGTAAAGGTTCTAAAGCCACTGCAACCCAATTTCCAAAATTTATTCCTTCGAGTTTTTCTTTAAACTGAACCTGAATAAATCTTTTGATATCTTCATCTTTAATCGCTTTTAAAATTCCAGGAATAATATTTACCGCAACAACGCTGGCAATCTTATCTGCATTTTCTTCCTGAGAAAGCCAATCTGAAGCTTTTGTGGCAAAATTAAATTCGTCAAGTTTAATTTCCAGTTTTTCCCTATTGAGGAATTCTTCTGAAACAAAATTTCCAAGGTTTTCTCCAATTTCATTTTTCTTAGTCGGAATAATAGCTGTGTGCCAAATCGGGATTCCCAGCGGATGACAAAACAGAGCCACAACGGCAAACCAATCGGCAATTCCGCCAACCATTGCCGCTTCGCTAAACGCCTGTAAAATGGGAATTTTAAAATAAATAGCAATTATAAAAAGTAATACCGCAAATCCTAAAAGTCCCAAAGCGGTTCGCTGCATTCGTCGCAAAGCTTTTACTTTAGATATATCCTGATCTATAATAGTTTTCATGATTTTACATATTTTTACTACTAATTTAAGGCTTTTTTCTGAGATCGTTCTTCAATCTTAATCTTTAAATAGCCACTAATTCACGAATTTCATTTAAAAATTAATTAATTCATTTGGTAATATGTTTTTTAAAAATTTTGTTTTGAGATAATTCGTGAATTCGTGGCGAAAAATTTTAATTAAAAATTGTACTTTTGCCAACTGAAAATCTGAAAAATATGATCATCCAAAAAACCAGAGAAGAAATCGAATTAATGCGCGAAAGTGCTTTGATCGTTTCAAAAACATTAGGAATGATTGCTTCTGAAATTAAAGAAGGAGTTACTACATTATATCTAGATAAATTAGCCGAAGAATTCATACGTGATCACGGTGCAGTTCCTAGTTTCTTAGGATTATACGGTTTCCCGAATTCACTTTGTATGAGTCCGAATTCTCAGGTTGTACACGGAATTCCGAATAATATTCCTTTACAAAGCGGTGATGTAATTTCTGTAGACTGCGGTGCTTTTAAAAATGGATATCATGGAGATCATGCTTACAGTTTCGAAATTGGAGAAGTTGCTCCTGAAGTTAAAAAACTTTTGCAGGTAACTAAAGAATCTCTTTACGTTGGAATTAGAGAATTTAAAGCTGGAAATCGTGTAGAAGATGTTGGAAATGCGATTCAAAAATATACTGAAGCTCACGGTTACGGTGTTGTTCGTGAATTAGTTGGACACGGTGTTGGACAAAAAATGCACGAAGAACCAGAAATGCCAAACTACGGAAAACGCGGACGCGGGAAACTTTTTGTTGAAGGAATGGTTGTGGCAATTGAACCTATGATCAACATGGGAACACGTAATATCAAACAACACAAAGACGGCTGGACAATTACAACCGCAGACGGAAAACCTAGCGCACATTTCGAACATGACGTAGCTTTAGTTGATGGAAAACCGGAATTATTATCGACTTTCCAATACATCTACAAAGCTTTAGGAATCGAAAGCAATGAAGAAGACGAATTCAGAAAAGTACCGTTGGTGTTATAACACAGATTTCACGAATTTGCACGGATTAGTGTTACCGTAAAATTACACTGAATGAATGTTTGAATGATGAGTGAATTATATTTAAGAGACGAATCCTATAAAATTATTGGGATTTGTATGGAAGTCCATAAAATTTTAGGAAAAGGACATAGTGAAAAGGTTTATGGAGATGCTTTAGAATATGAATTTCAACGAAATGAGATTCCGTACAATAGAGAATTAAGATATAATATTACTTATAAAGATATCATATTACCAAGTTACTATTTTGCAGATTTTGTTATTTTCGATGAAATTATTTTAGAACTTAAAGCAATTACATCATTAACAACAAGCGAGATAAAACAAACATTAAATTATTTGGCTGCATCAAAAAACAAACTTGGTTTATTAGTCAATTTTGGAGAAGACAGCCTCAAATACAAAAGAATAATATTATAACCCAAATCAAAAGTTCGTGAAATTTCACCGCAACGATAATTAGTGTCAATTTGTGAAATTCGTGTTCAAATTTATTTAACTGTGAAAAAACTTTTTAAATTAGTTTTAAATACTATTCCCCGCCCTTTATTAATTCGTTTGAGTTATGTGGCGCGACCAATTTTAGCATTCTCATTAAAAGGAGATAAATTTACTGATCCAATTGATGGCAGAGGTTTTAAATCTTTTCTTCCGTACGGATACGGAAAGCAGCGTAATAATGTGCTTTCGCCAAGTACACTTTCGTTAGAAAGACACCGCTTGCTTTGGCTGTATTTAAACGATCAGACTGATTTTTTTACCGCACCAAAA
Organism: Flavobacterium sp.; assembly: GCF_039595935.1. Classification (NCBI taxonomy): domain Bacteria; kingdom Pseudomonadati; phylum Bacteroidota; class Flavobacteriia; order Flavobacteriales; family Flavobacteriaceae; genus Flavobacterium; species Flavobacterium sp. The sequence continues at coordinate 31,438 of NZ_JBCNKR010000002.1, forward strand.
AAAGTTTTGCACTTTGCTCCGGAGCAGGCTTTTTACAAAAGATTCCGCAACCAGAAAAACTTGGATTACACGACAACCGATTTGTTTTCGCCTTTGGCCGATGTAAAAGCAGATATTTGTAATTTGCCTTTTAAAGACAACGAATATGATGTTATTTTATGTAATCACGTTTTAGAACATATTCCGGATGATACAAAAGCAATGCAGGAATTACACCGTGTTTTAAAACCGGGCGGAATGGCGATTTTACAAATTCCACAAGATTTAAACCGCGAAGTTACGTTTGCAGACGATTCTATTACAGATCAAAAAGAACGTGCTAAAATCTTCGGACAATACGATCACGTTCGCATTTACGGACGCGATTATTTCAACAAATTACGAAGCATTGGTTTTATTGTTATTGAAGAAGATTATACGAATAAAATTGCACCAGAATTGGTAGAAAAATACTGTTTAGCAAAAGGAGAAATTATTCCGCTTTGTTTTAAACAGGAAAACTAATTTTTCTCCATACAATGATATAAGTTCATTTAAAAAGAGTTTTCAAATTATTGATATTTTGAAAACTCTTTTTATTTTTTTGCCCAATCCTAAATTATAAGCCAACCAAATCCCTAAACCTTGGAACCTACAAAATCATTTCAATTTTGTTTTGACATTAGTTTTGACAAAAATCTTAATGCCCATATTCCAACATCTTATATCGTTGAGAATACTGATGAAATTAAATATTTAGATAAAAAAGCAAGTCCCGGCGTAATGCAGAGTTTCGGAATTGTTTTTGATGATTTAGATTCTAACACCAAAAAAATTCTAACAGCTTGCGAATCTTTAAAACCTGAATTTATTTTCAAGAAATTCAGCACCAAAATCAAATCGGCTAAAACTATTGCTGATTTACAAAAAGATTCAAAAATTGAGTTTGCCATTCGTCAGCATTTAAAATTTCATTTAAGTTCTTTTTACGATTTGATTGTAAAAGAACAATTTCCTTTGTCTTTAAATCTCGGACCAGAAAAAGATTTTTATCGTTCAAAAGTAAATATAGAACCTCTTTATTTTGAGCCGCAGATTCAGTTTGACAAACACGCTGAAGGAATTACTTATACCCTTTCGCTAAAAGAAAACGAAAAAGCTTTTCTGCCAATGGAAAGTAATGTGGATATTCTTTTAGATGAACCGGGCTGGTTAATTATCAATAAAAAATTAGGTCAGTTAAAAGAGCTGAATGCTAAAAAACTAATGCCTTTTTTGAAGAAAAAATCCATCGAAATTCCATCAAAATTAGTCGATGATTATTTCAAAAGTTTTATTCCGGAGATTGCTAAAAAAATTGATATTGAAGCTACTGGTTTCGAAATTGAACTTCGGGACACATTAGTTTCCTGCTCGATTCAGCCAGTTTACGATTTCTTCAAAAACTGTTATTATCTCAACCTTTATTTTGATTACAACGGTTATTCATTTGATGCGAGTAAAACGAAGAAAACACATTCTTTTGTAGATTTCAGTATTGCCAATGAACCGAAAATAATTCAATTCAAACGTAATACAGATGAAAATTTATATACAGAAAAATTAGAAGAAATTGGTTTAATAAAAATCAAGAATGAGTTATTTGGACTGAATTCTGAAGCTGAAATTTCAGATCCTTATATCAATATTCAGTTAATAATCGATAATAAAGAAAAACTGAAAAGTTTAGGTTTTGATATTCAGAATTTAAAACTCGAAAGCAAAGAAATCATTACTTCAAATCACACTATTTCGGCTTCAAAAGACACAAATGGAGATTGGTTTGATATTAAAATCATCATTACTGTTGGCAATTATAAAATTAATTTCAGCGAAATTATTCCAAATATAAAAAGTAAGGAAAGGCTTTTTGCATTGCCTGATGGAAACTATTTTTTAATTCCGCTGGAATGGTTCAGCAAATATGGTTCTCTGGCAAAACTGGCAAAAACAGAAGGAGAAACTTTGCTTTTACGCAAAAGCAATTTTACGGCTCTGGATGCCATTCCGGAAATCAAAGACGAAGTAACAGCTCAAGTTGAATACGCAGCTTCTGATTTATTAAAAGCAACTTTAAGACCTTATCAGATTGATGGCGTGAAATGGCTTTTAGGTCATTTTAATTCCAATCATGGTGCTTGTCTGGCCGATGATATGGGACTTGGAAAGACATTACAGACTCTGGCAGTTTTGGTTGCCGTTCAGGAACAATTGGAATTTACGACTAAAACTACCAATTTTGATTTATTTGCCAACGAAACCACGATTGAAAGAGAACCGCTAAAAGCTTTGATTGTTTTACCTTCTTCATTGGTTTTTAACTGGTTTAATGAAGCTGGGAAATTCACGCCGCATTTTTCGAGAATGCAATATGTGGGCAATGACAGAAAACAATTAGCTGCAAGATTAGCCACAACAGATTTGATTTTTACGAGTTACAGCATCATTCATCGTGATATTTCAGTTTTAGAAAAATACGATTTCCGTTATTTAATTTTGGACGAAAGTCAATACATTAAAAACAAGAATTCTAAGATTTTTAAAGCTATAAACAAAATAAGTACGGGTCATAAAATTGCTTTGAGCGGTACGCCAATCGAAAATTCGCTTGACGATTTATGGTCGCAGATGCAGTTTATAAATCCGGATATTCTGGGCAGTTATAATTTTTTTGTTGACAATTTTAAAAATCCAATTGAGAAAAAGCAGAACGAAGATGTTTTATCTGAATTGAAAAATCTCGTTCAGCCTTATATTTTAAGACGAACTAAAGAACAGGTTTTAAAAGATTTACCAGAATTATCAGAGCAGATTTACTATTGCGATATGGATCCTGAACAGGAAAAATTATACGAACAGGAAAAATCAAAAGCTCGTAATTTCCTTTTAAAAACTGATGGCTCAGGTCCGGATAAAATCAGCATTATTAATACGTTGATGAAGTTAAGACAATTGAGTAATCACCCAAAAATGGTCGATCAGGAATCTGAAATTGATTCGGGAAAATATATTGCGGTTACTAATTATCTTGAAAATTTGGTAAAAGCAAAACAGAAAGTAATCATTTTCAGTTCGTTTGTTACCAACCTGAATTTTTATACAGATTGGTGCAAAGAAAACAAAATAACGTATTGTGAAATTACTGGCGAAACTCCTGCAAGTAAAAGAGAACAAGAAGTAAAATTATTTCAGGAAAAAGAAGAACCTTTATTATTTTTTATTTCGCTAAAAGCCGGTGGTGTTGGTTTGAATATTACAAAAGCGTCTTATGTTTTATTTTTAGATCCGTGGTGGAATCCTTTTGCTGAAAAACAGGGAGTTGGACGAGCGCACCGAATTGGACAGTTAAATAAAGTAAACGTAATTCGTTTTATTTCTAAAAATACGGTGGAAGAAAAAATCATCAAACTGCAGGAAAACAAAAAGCTTTTATCAGATTCGCTTCTTGAAGAAAGTTATATCAATGATGAAATTGAAGCCAATTTAGAATACATTCTGAATTCTTAAAATTGCCCGATCCAATAAAATAGCATCTTATTACGTTTAATAAAATTCTTATATTTACAATCTTACAACGTAATAAGATGCCAAAATTTTTATATCAAAGCTTAATTGCGCTTTTTATTTTTACTTCGGCGAAAGCCCAGGAAATACAAACTGAAGTAGTTCCTCCATATAATATCAAAACCGTAACTTTTGTTCAGAATGGCAATAATGTCGTTCCTATATTTCCATTAGGCGATTCATTTGAATTCCAATTTGATGATTTATTTGGCAATGAGGCCAACTATTATTTTGAAATCACACATTGCGATTATAACTGGAAACCTACAGATATTCCTAAAACGGATTATCTGAGAGGCTTTGACGGACAGCGAATTATGGATTATTCTAATTCTTTTAATACACTGCAGATTTATTCGCATTACCGTCTTTCTTTCCCAAATCAATTTGTTACCCAAATTAGATTATCAGGAAATTATATTCTGAAAATTTTAAATGAAGATAAAGAAGTAGTTTTCTCGAGAAAGTTTATTGTTTATGAAGAACATTGTACGGTTGCCGCACAGGTAAGAAGAACCCGAAACCTCAGCAATATTGATTATAAACAAAATCTGGATTTTACAATTGCTTCAAACGATATTACGTTTCAGACGCCAACACAAAATGTAAAAGTGCTTTTATTGCAAAACGGAAATTTTAATACTGCGATTAAAAATGTTCCGCCACAATATACAATTGGAAATCAACTGGTTTATAAGTATGACGGAGAGACTCAGTTTTGGGGCGGAAATGAATTTTTATATTTTGAAAATAAAGACATTCGTGCTGCCAATAATAATGTAGGCCGCGTTGGTACCAATAGTGATATTTACAATGCGTATTTGTATACCAATGCTGCAAGGGGAAACCAGATTTATACCAACTATGATGATGTAAACGGAAATTTTGTTGTGAAAAACATAAATGGTTCAGACAACAGCATTGAAGCTGATTATGCCTGGGTTTATTTTACTCTTTCGGCACCGGCTTTCAGGCTTAACAAGGACATTTATATTACCGGAATGTTCAACAATTACAGCCTTTCGCCAGAATATAAAATGGATTACAATACGGATAAAGCTGTTTTTGAAAAGGCTGTTATGATCAAACAAGGTTTTACTAATTTTCAATATACAGTTGCTGATAAAAAGGGAAATATTGATTATGAAAATGCGATTGACGGTAATTTTTATCAGACAGAAAATGAGTATACGATTTTAGTTTATTACAAAGAAAGTGTAGATCGTTATCAAAGAGTGATTGGAAAAGGCAACGCAAACTCCATAAATATAGTTAATTAAAACATTGTTAAGGTTTTAGGTTTCCTAGTTTTTTTTCGTAGCTTTGTACCTATAACACACAGATTTACTAGGTTAGTATGGTTTCTCAAATTACTCGAGGCATAAAAATATCAGTTTTAACTAGTTTTGAAGGCACTTACTTCAAAAACTACAAGATCCATTTTGCTTTTAGTTATGTAGTTACAATCGAAAATCATAGTAAAGATTCTGTACAATTAACTTCTCGCCACTGGGAAATTTTCGATTCTCTAAATGATTTAGATATTGTTGACGGTGAAGGTGTTATTGGTAAAAAACCTGTTTTAAAACCAGGCGAAAACCATACTTACAGCTCTGGCTGTTTATTATCATCTCCTTATGGTGCCATGAAAGGTCATTTTAATATGATCAATTTCACGACAACTAAAACATTCAAAGTAATTGTGCCTACTTTTAGAATGTGCGCTCCTTTTGCATTGAACTAATCAACGTTTTATTTCGATTACCTCATCGTTAGTAATAGCGTAAACTTTGTCGTTTTCTTCTGGAAATAAATAAAAATTGCCTGTAAATTCTCCAAAAGAAGGAAAAATCATTTGATGCGGTTTTCTAAAAAAACAGGATAAACTCAAGAATTGTTTTCCCAATCCTTTTAGTTTGATTCCCGGATGAATGTGTCCGCATAAATTAAAAAAGTTTTCTCTTGTTGTTGGGTGATGCGTTAAAAGAAAATCATCAATAATTAATTCTTCGTAGATTTCGATATTTAAATCGGCATAGTTTTTCTTTGAGATGATGTCGTGATTGCCTTCAATTAAAATAATCTGCTGCGAAACGGTTTTAGTCCAATCAGAGAAAAAATTCCATTCGTTATTAATTTTACTGTGAAACAAATCTCCGAGGAAAATAATAGTTTCAGCATCAAATAAATGTAAAACTTCATTTAATCGGGTAAAATTTTCTAAAACTGCTTTTTCAGGAATCGCCATTCCGTGTTTTCTGAAATGCGCAATTTTTCCTAAGTGCAAATCAGAAATAAAGAGAATTTTCTTTTCTTCCCAAAAAGCAGCACCAGATTGATGTAAAACGAAATTTTGATTGTTGATGTTGATATTCATATTCTTTATTTCATATAACTCGCCGTCATTTTTTTAATTCTTTCCTGCAAAGTTTCGCTTGATATTTTCTCTCGCAAACGATCTGTAATTATCGGAAAACTAAACGGCGTTGGCTTTTTACATTGTTTCCAGACAATATTTTGACTGTTAATTCTTTCCATTGCCTGAATCAAACGTCCTTCTTCTAACTGATGTTCAAAGGTTTCGATAAAAGCCTGCTGCAAAAGTAAATTATCGGGTTCATAATCTCTAAAAACTTCAAAAAGCAATTGCGAACCGCTTTGTAAATGTTTTGTTTTAACTGGTTTTCCTGGCATTCCGGTAAAAACCAAACCGGCGATTACGGCAATATCCCTGAATTTTCGGCGCGCCATTTCGGTTGAATTTAAACTTTTCTGCAAATCATGATGCACATATTCTGTCGTGAATAAATTATTATCAAAAACCGATTCCATATCAATTTCCTGATCAGAAAGCAGTTCAAATCCGTAATCGTTGTAAGCAAGTGAAAATGTGATTGGCGACAGCAAACTAATTCGATACGAAATTAAACTTGCCATTGCTTCATGAACATAACGACCTTCAAACGGATAAAAAATCGCGTGATAACCTTCTCTTGTTTTAAACGTTTCAATTAAAAATTCATTGTTATTGGGTACAATACTTTCTTTTCGTTGTCTGTCAAAAATAGGTTTTAAAGCTTTTAGTTCGGGAGTCAAATTGTCTGTGTTTGCAGTATACAATTCTTCCCGAAGCAATTCACTCATTTGTGCCGATAAAGTCATTCTTCCTCCCATCCAGCTCACAACTCTCGCTGTTTTCTTTGGATCAGCTTTTCGAACCAAAACCTGCATGTTTTTTATCTGAAACAATTCAAGTCGTCTTCCGGCAAAAGTAAAAACGTCTCCTCTTTGTAATTTTGAAGCAAACCATTCTTCGACAGTTCCTATAAATCCTCCGCCAAGAAATTTTACGTTTAAAACAGCATCGCCTACAATAGTTCCCATTTGCATTCTGTGATGCATGGCAATAAAACGACTGTTGATTTTATAACGTCCGTCTTCTTCAATTTCTACTTTTTTAAATTCGTCGTAAGCTTGTAAACTCTGGCTTCCGTTTGTAATGAAATTCAAAATCCAGTTCCAGTTTTCTTTGGTTATATTTTGATAACAGAAAGTTGTTTTTACTTCTTCGTAAATTTCATCTGGAAAAAATCCATCAGAAACGGCTAGCGTATTTAAATATTGAACCAAAACATCCCAACTGTTTAAATACGGCATTCGGTCTTCGACAACGGTTTTGGCAACCGCTTTTTTTAATGCCGAAGCTTCTATTAATTCCATTGCGTGTGTGGCGAGAAAATAAATCATACTTTCTTTTCCTGGCTGGTGTCCGCTTCTTCCTGCTCTTTGCAGAAATCTCGCAACGCCCTTCGGTCCGCCAACTTGGATAATCGTTTCAACAGGAGCAAAATCAACACCAAGATCTAAACTCGAAGTACAAATGACTACTTTTAATTCTTCGTTTCTAATGGCATCTTCGACCCATAAACGGGTTTCTCTGCTGATGCTTCCGTGGTGCATTGCGATTTCTCCGGCAAATTCAGGATATCTTTCTAAAATCGCCTGAAACCAAATTTCGCAAGCTGAACGTACATTCGTAAAAATCAAAGTTGTTTTACTTCTTCGGATAATTTTTGCAACCTCATCAATCAAATGCAAACCCATGTGTCCGCGCCACGGATAGGTTTCCATTTTTTCAGGTAGAATCGATTCTATTTTTATTTTTTTATTGATGTGGGCTTTTATTAAAACCGAGTTTTTATAAGCTTCCGTATCGTGTCCCAATAAAACTTCCTGCGCCAATTCGAGATTGCCAATTGTTGCAGAAATTCCCCAGATTTTCATTTTTGGCGCGATTGTTTTTAATCTCGAAAGTGCCAATTCCATTTGCACGCCACGTTTGGTTCCCATTAATTCGTGCCATTCGTCAACTACAATTGCACCGCAATTGGCAAATGTTTTTCCGTATTGTTTTGATGCTAACAAAAGCTGTAAACTTTCAGGCGTTGTAATTAATAGATCGGGCATTTTGTTTTTCTGCTTCGTTCTTTCGCTTTGCGAAGTATCTCCAGACCGAATTCCGACAGTTAAAGGCAAACCTAAATCGGTAATAATTCGTTCCGCAGCTTGTTTTATTTCTACAGAAAGCGCTCGTAATGGCGTAATCCAGATGGCTTTTAATCCGGGTTTGTGTTTGGTTTTATAATCGGGATTTTTTTTGATGTAATCGAGAACTACAGGAAACCACAAAGCATAGGTTTTTCCGCTTCCGGTTGGCGCGTTTAATAAACCGTTTTTTCCTTGCAGAAAAGCCGTCCAGGTTTGCGTCTGGAATGGAAAAGATTTCCACCCCTGACTTTTAAACCAGTTTTCGGCAATTGTATATAGTTCTTCTCTGTTCATTTTTTTAGGTTCAGAGTTGCAAAGGCTCAGAGGGACAAAGTTTAATTGTTTCGTATTTTTTTCTTTGAAACTCTGTTACTTTGTCCCTTTGAACCTATTACGAAATCATATTTTTTAAATCTTCAATAGAATTAGCTTCTTCTATTTTTTTGTCTTGTCGCCATCTCAAAATTCTTGGAAATCTTGTTGCGATTCCGCTTTTATGTCTTTTCGAAAGTGAAATTCCTTCGAAACCAATTTCAAAAACTAATTTTGGTGTGACACTTCGAACGGGGCCAAAGCGTTCTAAAGTATTCTTCTTTATAAAATCATCTACTTTTCTGAATTCAGCATCGGTTAAACCGGAATAGGCTTTTGCGAAAGTTACGAGTTCTTTTTCGCCGTTTTCATTGTTTTGCCAAAGCGCAAAAGTATAATCGGTAAACAAATTCGAGCGTCGACCGTGTCCGCGCATGGCGTAAGTAAGAACGGCATCAATTACCAACGGTTCGATTTTCCATTTCCACCAATCGCCTTTTTTTCTTCCAATCTGATAGGGCGAAGTATTTCTTTTCAACATCAAACCTTCACTTTTCATTTCGCGGGCGCGTTCCCTTTCTTTTGCAACATCTTCCCATGAAGTTAGAGAAACTCTTTCTGAAAGTCGGAATGAGGTTGTTAAGTCTTTGATTTCATTGTACAAATCTTCCAGTAATTTTCTTCTTTCTATATACGGAAGATTTCTAATATCTTTTCCTTCCCATTCTAAAATATCGTAAGCTTTTAGAATAACCGGAACTTTTTCCAGCAGATTTGTCGATATAGTTTTTCTCCCAATTCTGGCCTGTAAATCATTAAAAGTTCCAATTTGATTATCGGGAAAAGCCAAAATTTCGGCATCGATCACAGTTCCGTTTGGAATAATTCCTGCGAAAGACTGAAACTCCGGATATTTATCGGTAACCAGCTCCTCGCCTCTTGACCAAACGTAAATTTCATCGTCACGAATAATGGTTTGCGAACGAATTCCATCCCATTTATGTTCGATTGACCAATCTTCGGGATTTCCTAAGTCTTCGATTTCGCCTTCAATTGGATACGCCAAATAAAACGGATATGGTTTTGATAAATAATCTGAACTTTTTTCATCCAGAATCAATTCCTGAAATGTGATCGTATTTGGATTCCAATTTCCCATTAATTTATAAGCCAGCGCATCTTCATCTACATTTTCTGCTTTTGATAAAGCCCTTGTCATAAGTTTTTGGCTTACGCCGATTCTGAAACTTCCTGTGATTAATTTGGTAAAAACAAAACGCTCATAATAATTAAGCGCCATCCAGTTTTGCTGTAAATATTCTTTTTTCTCCGAATCGGTTTTTCTCTTTAAAGCAATGATTTCCTGAAGAAATTCAGTTAGACTTTTATCGGAATGTTCATTAGTTGTTGGAATTATCAGTGCAATAGTTTCAGCCAAATCTCCCACAATATGATAACTTTCTTCAAAAAGCCACAACGGAATATTCGCCAATTCGTTTGCCCAAAGTCTTAATAAAGTCGTATTTACAGGTCTCGGCGGACGACGGTGCGATAGAATGGCAATTGTCCATACTTTATCTTCTGGCGAGGCATTTTTAAAATACGTCGTCAGCGCATCGACTTTTACATTCGTTTTATTTGAACTGTCCAGTGTTTTTATGAGTTGGGCGAAATTTTTCATTTACATTTAATTTTCAGAAATAATCGAAGTTTCATTTTGATCGATTTCTGCTTCTTTATCTTCTTTTTCCATTTCTGCAGTTTCGCCTTCATATTGTGTTTTTTCGGTTCTGGCATCGTAACCTAATTCTCTTAGATATTTGGCGAAAATATCGGTATAACCATGTGTGCAAATTACTCGTTCTGCACCAGTTACTTTAATACTTTCTAATAAAGAATGCCAATCGCAGTGATCGCTTAATACAAAACCTTTGTCGATGGCACGTCTGCGTCTTGCGCCTCTAAAAGCCATCCATCCGCTTGCTGCTCCGGTTACAAAAGGCGTCATTTTTCTTATCCAGATACTACCGTGTGCGCTTGGCGGCGCGAGAACTATATTTCCTAAAAGTGCCTCTCTTTTGGTTTCTTTGGTAATTAATTCAGTTGGTGGAAAATCAACCATCGGGCGCAAAACATTCGTCATATTTTCAATGGCGCCGTGTGTATATATTTTTCCGATATCGGTATCTAAGTATTTTAAAAGTCTTTGCGCTTTTCCTAAAGAATATCCAAAGAGAATGGAAGTTCTTCCTTCAGCTTTATTCTCTGCCCACCAATTGTTGATTTCAGAAATTACTTCGGTTTGTGGTGTCCAGTTAAAAGCCGGTAATCCGAAAGTGCATTCAGTTATAAAAGTGTCGCATTTTACGACTTCATACGGTATTGAAATTCCGTCATCTTCCGTTTTATAATCTCCTGTAAAAACCCATACTTCACCTTTATGTTCTACCCGAATTTGTGAACTTCCTATAATATGTCCGGCAGGATGAAGGGAAAATTTTACATTATTGATTACAAAGGTTTCTCCCCATTCTTTCCCGGTTACATTTATTTCACCCAAGCGATGACGAATTATCGGAATATTGGTATGGTGTGTAATGTAATTTTGATGTCCCCACCGAGCGTGATCCGAATGTCCGTGCGTTATGATTGCGTTCTTTACAGGACGCCAAGGATCAAGATACACGTCGGCCTGCTGGCAGTAAATACCTTTGTCGTTAAAAGCTAAAAGTGGTATTTTCATAGTAGTACAGTTAAAGCATTCTTTTCAGAAGTAGCTCAAATTTAAACCTTTATACAAAGACCCGTTTTACAACTTCATGCAATTAGTTTATTAAATTACAACTTTTTAATATTGTATTGTGATATAATCAAATTATCATTTGTACTTTTGTAAAAAATTAAACAATTCGTAAATTTTAAAATAATTTATCCCATGTTAAAAGGATTC
>NZ_JBCNKR010000003.1 GCF_039595935.1 Flavobacterium sp.
ATTACTTTGTGATTAGAGTAGTTTAACTGTTTAATCGGTTAATTGTTTAATCGAGTTTGAAGCCGATTAAATGAATAAACAAATCAACGATTAAACTATAAAACCATCAAATTACACCCACGAATATCAGAATTATCAAAACGTCCCAATACCTCAAAAGAGTTGTTGGGATTTTTTTTGCCTAAATCCTGCGTCGCAATAAAAGAACAAGAGTTAATATTGGCTAAGTCTATTACGTTTATACCGCCAGTTTTTCCGTCTTGTATGTACGTTAAGGCATCTTCGGGATCGCGAACTAAAATATGCATCCACGACGGACATTCAAAAACACCTTCACCAAGAGAATAAGCCTGAGCTAAAAGTTCTGTCATTCCGTATTCTGAATGAATAGAAGAAACGCCAAAACCTTTGCAAAGTATTTCATGCAGTTCTTCACGAATCATTTCTTTGCGTTTTCCTTTCATTCCTCCCGTTTCCATAATAATGGTATTTTGAAGGTCGAATTGATGCTTTTCAATTAAATCTAATAAAGCGTAAGTAACGCCAATTAGAATCACATTTTGACCAGCTTCGTCAAGTTCAGTCAACTTTTTAATTAAGTCGTCGTGATTGTGTAAATAAAACCCGCTTTCAGGCTGATTGGATAGTTTTATTAAATCTTCGACCATATAAATAAGTGAAGATCCCTCGCGCTCTAAATAAGACGGCAAAAGCGCTAAAACAACATAATCTTCGATATTTCCATAGAATTGAGAAAAGCCTTTGCGGTAACTTTCCTCATATAGGGAAACATCGGTCACTAAATGACGGCTAGTAACCATTCCGGTTGTGCCGCTGCTGGTAAAAGTAACTTCCACAGGATTTTCATTTGAAACTACATTGTGACTTTTGAAAAACTGAATGGGTAAAAAAGGAATTTGCTGTAATGATTTTACCTGTTGAATATCTGTTTTTAAAAAGTCACAGAAATCACGATATACCACATTATTCGCGTATTGAAAGCGAAAGACTTTTAATGCTGTTTTTTCAAATTGTTTGTGGCTTGAAATAGTAAATATATCGGTAGATGTAATCAAAACTTTTTTTGTGCAAAGATATTTAATTTTTAGTTTTCAGTCTCGGTTTTCAGTTGTCAGTTTTGCTGTATTGTATAAACTGAAAATCGCGACAGGACTAAAAACTAAAAAAGCTCCTGTGAAGGAGCTTTTTATATTTATCGGATAATTAATTTTCGGGTTGAAGAAGTGTTTTGTTCGCTTATTTTGATGATATAAACACCTGGAACTAAATCTGAAACATTCAGTTCTCGTGAAGCTAAATGCGTTTGGAGAACTCTTTTTCCCAGAATATCAAAAACTACAACTTCTTTTTCTAAATCATTTTTAGAAGAAATATATACTCTTCCGCTGGTAACTGGGTTAGGGTACAAGCTTAGTCCCTCAATACCCGCAGCGTCCTGAGTTTTTGGTAATTGCTTACTGTCTTGTGCCGAAGCACTTACAGTAAAGAAAAAAGCCAATAAGAATATAATATAAAAGTAGTTTTTTGCCATCGCATTTATTTGTGTAAGTAAATATACAAAAAAAATTACAAAAACTACGCCAAAAAAAAACATCGATATGATTTATGATGTTTTTAACATTTTGTTTCCGAAGTTATTAGAAATAAAGACAATGTTTTTTGCTTCTAACAAGTGACAGAACCATTGTTTTGGAGGAATATTTAGAGTATAAAAAAACCGTCTGAAAATTATTCAGACGGTTTTATTTATATTTTTTATTCTAATTACTTAGTCCAGTTAGCCCAAGTAGGTAATTCAGCACCAGCACCAGCACCAGTTGCACCAGTAGTTGTTCCTGATAATTTAGGACCTGTAAAATCAGTTACAGAAGCTCCAAAAGTATAGTTTGTGATTGTAAAGTTACCAGCAGCGATATTTGCAGTTGCACCAGCATCAGTAGATAATTTAGCAAGAGCAGCAGGCATACCGTCAGCAACATATAAGTTTGTGTAAGCTTGTTTTCCACCACCTTCTTTGTAGTTGATTGCTTTTTCATCAGCTAAGAAAGTTGCACCACCTTTAACGATAGAGATGTTAGTTACTTTAGCATTAGTCATTGGAGTAGCCCCACTAGGATCTTTAGCGTTTGTAGAACCTTCAACACCTGCTTTAGAAACACCTTTAATGTAAACGTTTGTAGCAGTACCTTGCCATCCATCAGCGAAATCTAATGAATCATCATAAGAGTTTATGATTACTAAGTTAGAAGCGTTTACAGCTCCACCAAAGAATTCGATTCCATCATCACCACTTTCGAAAGTGTAGATATCAGATACTACAGTTCCAGAACCTACTCCGAAGAAAGAAACTCCATTGTATTCTTTTTCAGAAGTATATTTAGAACCTGTGTAAGAAATTTTTAAGAAATTAATGTTTCCAGAAGAATCTGCATTATCATTACCTCCATAGCTTAAACCACCTACTTCAGAAGTACCATTATCTCCAGTGTTTACTTTACCGTTACCAGCAATGATTAATCCACCCCAGTCACTTTGAGCTGGATTTGTTTTTCCAGATGTCATAATAACTGGTTTAGCAGCAGTACCATTAATGTTAATTTTAGCATTTCTTTCTACAGCGATATATAAAGAAGTTGCTTCTGCAGTAGCAGAACTTTTGATTACAGTTCCGGCAGGAATAACCAAAGTAGCTCCACCTTTAACAACTAAACCTCCTGTCAAAGTATAAGTTTGAGTAGGGTCTAAAGTTACAACACCATCATTGATGTTACCTTTTAAATCGTCAACTTTTAAAACGAAAGAACTTTTGTTCTCGTCTTTGTTGTTATCGTCAGAACTACAGCTTGTAAGAGCAAGTCCTAATATTGCAGCCATTGCAAAAAAACTTTTTTTCATTTTTGTTGTGTTTTTATGTTTTATTTACTGAGGCAAAGTAAAAGAACATATGTTTTTGCTGAGTTAAGACGGCATTAACAATACATTAAGTATATTGTATAAAAAAGAATCTGACTTAATATAAAATTTACATTGAAATTTAGCGGTAATAAAAAAAGGTGATTAGCATTGCTAATCACCTTTTTAGTTTGTTGGAAGATTCTTTTCTTAGAATGTATAGTTTAAAGTAAGTCTAAGATCAGAACCTGCTTTATATGATGTTACTGTAATATCTCCCACAGACTCTTTTCCGGGTACTTTTCCTTGTTCTTGTACGCGTTCGAAAGTTGGGTTTAGGATATTATTATAAATAAAACCTAATTTTAAATTTTTTGTTAGACTTGTATTAAAAATGAAGTCTAGCTTATTTACAGCTTTATCGACCATGTTTCCAACTCTTGAAGTTCCAATTACTGCTAATTTATCTGAAAAATAAGAGTATGATACTGTTGCAGAAATATTTTTAGTGTCTGAAAATTCATTTAAGTATGAAAGGTTAGCATTTGCAAGAAAATTAGAAGCTCCTGTCAATTTACTTTCTGTAAAAGTAAAGTTTGCTCCAAAATCATTTTCATTGTTTACTTTATCATTGCTTAGATCTTGGTTTGTATATAAATAGGATCCGTTTGCGTCAAATGAAAGTTTTGTCTTTAAATTATCTTCTTTTTCAATTTCAAGAATGTCTTTTCTAAACTCAACTTCAACTCCGGCTACAGTTCCTTTATCTCCTGTATTTGCATAAGAAATATCATTTGATGAAGAGTTAAGAAACATTTCATTGATCGGATTTTGAATAATTTTTCCAAATGCAGTTACAGAAATAAGTTCACCTGCTTTTGGGAAAAATTCCCATCCCAAATCGAAATTGTAATTTGTCGAAGCATACAATCTTGGATTTCCTTCATATGCTTGTGCAACATCTTCGTAAATAATTGGCACTTTTTCTTTAAACTGAGGAAGTGTGTAAGTTTTACTTGCAGAGAATTTTAAATTCTGTTTATCAGTCAATGTATATTTAGAAATTAAACTTGGTAAAATGTTAAACTTTGAATCATCAGAATTCCCGCCTTGAGGAACAGTTGTTGTGATAAAGAAAACATTTTGAGTCAATTGTTCTAATCTAGCACCTAATATTACACTCAATCTGTCAGTTAAAGAATATTGAACATTAGCAAATGCAGCATTAATATCTAAATTTCCAGTATACAATTGGTGAATTCTGTTTGAGTAAGATGAACCCCAGTGTGCAGGATCTAAATAGTTATCTACGTGATGTATGTCTTCTTTAGGAAAAGAAATTGTAGTTCTGTTTGGGAAGAATGAATATTGTTCCATGTCATAATCAACATCTTTGAACTTTCCAGAATAACCAACTGTTAATTTTCCTTTATAAATATCGTCACTACCTTTTTTGAAATTATATGAAAGAGCAACATTTGCTGCGATTTCATTTTCTTTCAAGTCTTGAAAAAATCTGTGATTGTTAATATTTGAATTCGTAAAGAATGTATAATTTACAGCATCAGGAGCATAAACAAAAGAGTTTTGCATACGATCTGGAACTGCACTGTTAGACATACTGTATCCTACTCCCCAATTTAAATTCCACTGATCGTTGAATTTGTTTTTTCCTGTCAATTGGTTTACAATTAATTGAGTTCTTTCAAAAGTTCCTCTTTTAATAAAACCTGAAATTTGTTGTTGAGCATCTCCACCACCGTCAAAATTTTGGTTTGTTCCTTCGTACTCACTATAATCCTGATCACTTGAGTTTAAGAATAATGAAGTAAAGAATATAGAGTTTTTGTTATTAATTTTATAATCTGCCGTACCCATAACAGTGGTAGTAGTGCTATGCTTGTAAGAAGTTCTGATAAAGTCAGAAAATATATCTCCGTCAGAAGTAATTCCTCCTCTGCTGTAACCTTCAGTATATTTGTTTCTTGCACTAAATGAACCAGTAACAAAAGTGCTAATTGAGCTTTCATCATTGATCTCAAATTTTTTTCCTCCTGATAAAGTGTAGAAAGCATTCAATACATTTTTGTTTTCTTTTCTGTCCCAACTTGTTGAATAACTATATGGTTGAAGTGGGGCAGTAGGAACACCAACTTTTTTAAAACCAAAATAATTAGGCCCGTCTTGCAGGTAAAAATGATCTTGTCCTAAAACGTTTGTATTAGCACCTGTTCCGATAGAGAAACTGATAAAAGGTTTTCCACTGAATTTTTTAGCACTGATATCAATATTTGCACCTCCAAAATCTGCATAATTTTGAGATTCAAAAGTTTTACTAATAGCAATATTATCTACAATGCTAGTAGAAAAAATATCCAAAAGAATATTTTTGTTCGCCGGAGTGTTTGATGGTAATGGAAGGCCATTCAATGTTGTAACATTATAACGATCTCCTAAACCTCTTACAAAAACATTTCCAGAATCATCTTGTTTAGATACTCCGCTCACTTTTGCAACTGCATTAGCGACGTCGTTAACTCCTTTTCTTGAAATCTCTTCAGCACCAATAGCTGCTTTAAATGAAACTGCATTTTTTTGATCTAATAATAATGCGGATTCTTTTTGTTTATTTCCTGCTGTCGATTTTACGACAACATCTTTAAGAGTATAACTTCCAGAAGAAAGTACCTGATTTATAACTACAGTTTCGCCTGCTTTTACAGTAACTGGAGCTTCTTTGGTTTCATATCCTACAAAACTAAAAATAACAGTATAGTTTCCAGGATTTACATTCAACGAATATTTTCCGTCAATGTCCGTGTTTACGCTAATATTCGTACCTTTAATTAAAACATTAGCAAAAGGTAGAGCTGCATTGTTCGATTCTTTGTCGGTAAGAACGCCAGAAATCGTACCTTTGTTTTGCGCGATCGAAATCGTACAGATAAATAGTGCAATAAATAGAAATCTTAAATTGAATTTCATTAGTGTGTTGTGTTTAATTTATTTTTGTGCAAAGAAAGAACCGCGCTGTAAAGTCCATGTTACGGACTTGTTATGTTTTTGTGTTGTTAAGATTATCAAATTGTTACCAGATTAAATTACCGTTAACACTAATTTTTAACGATTCTTTTGTTAGTATATTTACGCTGTGAAATACAAAACATCGGATAAATAATTAAGAAGATTTGATGTAAAAATCTCAATTTTTGCTATTTATGAAAAAAACACAAACTAAGATTTTATTAGTTGACGACGAACCAGATATCTTAGAAATCGTTGGCTATAACCTTGCTCAGGAAGGCTACCAGATTGTTACAGCTTCTAATGGAAAAGATGCTATAGCTAAGGCTCAGAAAGAATTGCCGGAATTAATTATTATGGATGTAATGATGGCTGAAATGGATGGAATGGAAGCATGCGAGCATATTAGAAAAATTCCTGAGCTAAATAACGTTATCATAACATTCTTAACCGCAAGAAGCGAGGATTATTCGCAAGTTGCTGGTTTTGATGCTGGTGCTGATGACTACATTACCAAGCCAATCAAACCAAAATTATTAGTATCTAAAGTAAAGGCTCTGTTAAGAAGATTAAAAGAACAAGAAGTCGTTACAGATACTATAAACGTAGGAGGAATCGAGATTAACCGCGAAGAATATAAAATCATAAAAGGTAATTTAGAAATTGCTTTACCAAGAAAAGAATTCGAATTATTTTATTTATTAGCTTCAAAACCAGGGAAAGTTTTCAAAAGAGATGAAATCCTTGATAAAGTCTGGGGTAATGAAGTTGTAGTAGGAGGAAGAACAATTGACGTTCACATCAGAAAACTTCGTGAAAAAATTGGCGAAGATCTTTTTAAAACCATAAAAGGGGTAGGCTACAAATTTGAAGTCTAAAAGTACTGCAAAAAAAATGAACCAATAAGTGATATAAGTTCATTTAAATTATAGTATACATACTTTTGTATCAAAGTTTATCTTTGTCAAAGTTTCAAACTTTGACAAAGATTTCTTTTTTAAACAATTAGGTTATCGATAGAAATAAGTTTTACTTTTAAATGAACTTATATCACTTATATGGTAAAAAATAATAGTTGCCAATGAAAATCAATTTTAAAAAAACATACAAATTTGCCATAAAATCAGCATTATATATAAGTCTGTTTTCTACAGGTTTTGTGCTGATATTAATGTCCTTATTTTACAAAAACCAGTTAAAACATCAAATCGCATTTGGAATAGTCTTTATTATTTCAATTTACATATTCTCTTTTCTGGTTTTACAATATCGTGTAGAACGGTTTATTTATCGCAGAGTTAAGAAAATTTACGATGAGGTTTCGTTATTAGAATCGACAACATTAATCAACCAGCCGATTACGACCGATATGGAAACGCTTTCGCGAGAAGTAAAAAAGTTTGCTACTGATAAAAAACTCGAAATCGAAATGCTCGAAATTCGTGAACAATATCGAAGAGAATTTTTAGGAAACGTTTCGCATGAATTAAAAACACCATTATTTACCGTTCAGGGTTATGTTTCGACTTTGCTTGATGGTGCGATGGACGATAAAAACATTCGAAAAAAATATTTAAAACGTGCCGAAAAAGGAGTAGAACGTCTTATATATATAGTAGAAGATCTTGATATGATTACCAAACTCGAGTCTGGTGATTTAGATTTGAATATGACTGATTTTGACATTGTTGAATTGATTCAGAATGTTTTCGATTTATTGGAAATGAAAGCCGATAAAAAGAAAATCAAACTCGCTTTTGAAAGTAAAAATGTTCAATCAGTTATTATTCGCGGAGATCAGGACAGAATTCAGCAGGTTTTGGAAAATCTTATTGTAAATTCAATTAAATACGGAAAAGAAGGCGGATTAACTGAAGTTGGCGTTGTAAACTTAACCAAGAAAAAAGTCCTGATTCGTATTAGCGATAATGGAGAAGGCGTTGAAAAACAAAACATTCCGAGGCTTTTTGAACGTTTTTACCGGGTTGACAAAAGCGGAACTCGTTCTGAAGGAGGTTCTGGTTTAGGTTTGGCTATTGTAAAACATATTATTGAAGCTCACAAAGAGAAAGTTTATGTAGAAAGTGAGTTCGGAATTGGTTCAGAATTCTCATTTACGCTCGAAAAAGCATTCAAATTGCAAAAAGCGGACGTTAAAAAATAGTAAACCCGATTTCGTTAGAAGCCTTAAAACAAAGGCGTTTAACGTTAAATCAACATACCGATTTAGTCGGTAACATTAAATTTTTATTATAGTAACATCTGGTTAATGATTTCTTAACACAGGTGATGCATCTTTGCATCCTGAAATTAAGGGAATTACAGAACTAATGATAAAAAGAAAAATTTTAGCAGTTTTAATACTGATTACTTGTGCTGCTAATGCGCAGGAAACAAACAAACAACAAATAAGCAAGCAGGATGTAAAAAACGAAGTAATGCGTATTTTAGATTCTATTAATAAAGCAAAACTTCCGGAGACTAAATCCGGAGGAGGAGTTGAAGAACATTGGTACGACAGAATCTCTTTAAGAGGTTATGCCCAAATTAGATACAATGGTCTTTTTTCTACAAATGATAAAGTTTCATGTGAGCAATGTGATAAATCCTGGGGAACAACTTCTACAGCTCCGGATGCAAAAGCAAACAACGGACTTTTTATTCGCCGTGCCCGTTTAGTATTTTCAGGACAAGTACATCCAAATGTTTTCTTTTATTTTCAACCGGATTTTGCGAGTTCACCAGTTACCGGAATTCAAAATTTCGTGCAGATTCGTGATCTTTATTTTGATCTTTCTTTTGATAAGAAAAAAGAATATCGTGTTCGTATCGGGCAAAGTAAAATTCCGTATGGTTTTGAAAACATGCAGTCTAGTTCACAACGTTTAACTCTAGACCGTTCCGATGCCATAAACAGTGCGATATTAAATGAACGTGATTTAGGAATGT
Organism: Flavobacterium sp.; assembly: GCF_039595935.1. Taxonomy (NCBI): domain Bacteria; kingdom Pseudomonadati; phylum Bacteroidota; class Flavobacteriia; order Flavobacteriales; family Flavobacteriaceae; genus Flavobacterium; species Flavobacterium sp. Next base: position 8,887 of record NZ_JBCNKR010000003.1, read on the forward strand.
TTTTCTATTGGGCTCCTGCTGAAATCAGAAAAAGATTTGAAATGCTGGTAAAAGACGGTTACAAAGGTTCTGGAGATTTTGGAGTATTTGCTTTTGGAGTTTACAACGGGCAAATTGCTAATAAACTTGATGGAAACAGAGACTTAAATGTTGTGGCCAGAGTAACATATCCATTTGTAATTGGAAGCCAAATTATTGAACCGGGAATTCAGGCCTATACAGGAAAATGGGCTTTTACCGGAGAAATTTCTAACGGCGTTACCGTAAATGATCCTCAGTATGTAAAAGACCAAAGATTGGGAGCAACCTTTGTTTTATACCCAAGACCTTTCGGAATTCAAACTGAGTATAATATTGGAAAAGGGCCTCGTTATAACACATTAACCAATACAGTTGACGAAACTGATTTAAACGGTGGATATGTTTTATTAAACTATAAATGGGATTTAAAAAAACAGCATATTTATCCTTTTGCCAAATTTCAATATTATGATGGAGGAAAAAAATATGAAAAAGATGCCAGAAGTTATGTCGTAAGAGATTACGAATTAGGCGTAGAATGGCAGCCAATTAAAGCTTTTGAATTAACAGCTGAATATGTAATTGCCGACAGAACTTTTGTTGACAGTGCACTTCCAATCAACAGACAACAAGGAAATGTGTTAAGATTACAAGCGCAGTTCAACTTCTAAAAAATAAAAAATCTGTGTTAATTTCGGCAAAGTCGCTGATTAACACAGATTTTTTTATTTTATAAAGGATCTTCAAAAACACTAAATAACAAGTCCCAGTCAATATCATTTTCAAACTGAGACAAACCTTTAAACGACTTTACTTTTGATAAATCTTCAATTGTAAAGTCGTCTTGCATTGCATAAGGTACAAGATTTTCTTCCTGAAGTTTTATCGCCAGATATTCCTGTTCATATTGTCCCGGCGTAGGTATAAAAAAAGCTTTTTTGCCCAGCTTAGCCAGATCCATAACAGTAGTATAACCAGAACGACAAAGCACAAATTCACTTTCGTTAAAAGTCTGTTCCAGCTGTTTAGAGTTCATAAAATTGTAATACGTTACATTTCCGGCTTCCCATTTTTCCTGTGTTTTATCTACAATTCCCTGTACAAAAACAACTTTACCTTTAAATTTAGCTGCTTCTTTCTGTAGTTTTTCGTCAAGAAAAGTACGCTGAGGTTCAGGCCCGGATAAAATAATCATCAAATCATAAACCATTGGCGTTTCCTTTTTCTTCATTCTGCTCAAAGGGCCAATATATCTCAGGTTAAGTTCATTTGTTTTAAGATGGCCTAATTCACCTGTAAGATTTACACCTTCATTAGAATCAGGAACCCAGCATTCTGTATATTTTTTGATAATATGCTGATGACATTTACTCGTAAACCATGTTGTGTTTCCGGTCATAACATTCAATTGATGCGTCATAAAAACCGAAGGCACTTTTTTGCTGAAAACCCCCAATCTGTTATCTGAAATAATACCGTCAATACCATGTTTTTTAATCCAGGTATTTACGATTTTCTTTTCATCTAAAATGGCAGTAATCATCTTTGGAAGATTTTTAATCAGCTTCCATTTAAAATTTTTACCATTCTTTGCATATTCAATATGATAAGAAGGCAGTTCCAGAGTTTGTACATAGGGAAATTCTTTTCGCAATAAAGCCAGCGCAACACCATCAGAAGCAATAATCGGAATGTAATTATTTTCCTGGAGCGCCTTAATTATTGGTATACATCGTGTAGCATGTCCCAGTCCCCAGTTTAAAGGAGCAACTAATATAGTTTTGTTAGCAGAATAATCAATGCTCATAGTTTTTATACGCTTTTAAAAAACGAAGATAAATAAATATGTTTCTTGTGTTATTTCGCACATATTACTAAATTATTAATTTAAGATACTGAGGTTCTAAGGTACTAAGATGCTAAGGCTCTAAGTTTTTCTAACCAAATAAAAAGCCGAACTTATGTTCGGCTTCAGTATTGTATCTGAGAATCTCTTAGTACCTCAGTACCTCAGTACCTTAGAACCTTAGAACCTTAGTCTCTTAATCCTGAATATACGTTTTGTTTCCGTTTTTATTAATGTAATATTTTCCGCCTTTAGGTCCTGTATATACTTTTTTACCATTATATTCTCCTGTAACCTTATCTGGTGTTTTTGGTGCTTTTTCGTTGGTTTCTTTTACAGTTTTAGTGGCTGATTTTTTAGCTTTTGCAGCATCCTTTTTCGCATCGTCAGCTTTTGCAGTTGCTTTCTTTGCATCTGCTTTTGCGTCGTCAGCTTTTGCCGAAGCTTTTTTTGCTTTTGCAGACGCGTCTGTAGCTTTATCAGCTTCTTTTTTTGCTTTTGCCGCTTCTTTATCTGCTGATTTTTTAGCTGTACTTGCTGATTCTTTTTTAGCTTTCGCTGATGCTTCCGTAGCTTTGTCTGCTTCTTTTTTAGCGTCAGCTTTTGCTTTATCAGCATCTGCTTTTGCTTTTTTAGCCTTAGCTTCTGTTTTAGATTTTGCCTCTTTTGTTGTAGTTTCCTGAGCGTAGAAATTAGTAGATAATACTACTAAGAAACAAAGTAATACTAATTTTTTCATGATGGTTTAGAGTTTAAATTTTCAATTAAAATTAAGCAATTAATTCTTATGTTTTTCGTAACGCATTAAAAATAAGCACGAAGCTGTACGTTTCCGGTATGTATTGTATTTCCGGTTTCACTTTTACGCCCCTGATAATTCAGGTTAACATCTAAAAACTGAGTAATATTCTTTTGCAGAAGCAGTTTCCAGACTAAATTTTGTCCGGCCTGAAGCCCTTCAAGCATTTGAAAACCTACAGATGAAAATTCATTTCCGGTAAATTTATTTTCATAAAAAGAAAACTCACCGTTTAGTGTTACCTTCTTTTCTCCGGCAAATGAAAACGATACACCAAGTCTGTTTTGAATCAGCGATTCCAGATTTCCAATTCGATTTTCTTTGTTTTGAAATTCATAGAAAAAATCCAAGCTTGTATTTTTAGAAAACAAATAACTAATTTTTGGCGCCACCTGATAGCCTTTTAAATCATAATTCTTTTCGGCAAAATCTTCTGAAATTAAATCTGTTTTGATGGTTTTAGTAAAGAAATTAAACAGCCAGCTTTTTTGATACAAATGTGTATACTGTAATTGATGCGAATTGTTTTTAACATTTTGAGAACCTACAGAAAGCAAACTTTTACCATTATTAATAAGATAAGAATACGTAACAGAATGTTTTTGTTTGCCGCGATTGTAAAACAAACTGTTTCTAAAACTTGAATTTAAGCCCAAAATATTTTCATCTGATGAATAAAACGGATTCAATTCTAAACGATCGCCTTCACTTTTTACCTTTCTATCCATAATAAAAGAAGTCTGGTTGTAAAAAGAGGAAAGCAGTTTTTTGATTCCCTTTTCATTTTGCCATTGCGATGGATTTAAAATAACCGATTGCGAAAATTTGTTTTGATTGGTTTTAATATAAATCTGGTTCGGAAGAAAAATTCGAATAAACTTTGCCTGATCCGGAAATGCCGCAACTTCAAACTCTTCCAGTTCCTGAATTCCGTTTCCGTTATAATCATTCCAAGTATAAACTCCCTGTCCCGTTGGCACTTCTACATACGTAAATTCCTGCTGCGCAATAGTTCCGGAACTGGTTTCATAAGTCGTTCCAATCTGCATAAACTGATTAAAAAAACGATCATTATACAAAATTCTCGAATTTAATGAAGGCTCATTTTCTTTGCTTGAATCAGTAAAATCGAGATTTCTGTAACTGGCATAAACGGCTAAATCAGTTGTTTTAGTCTGAATTAGTTTTGATTTTAAATAATAAGTCTGCGAATTATTTACGTGCTGCAAAAGACCATTTTGTAAACTATCGTTTTTACGCTGTAAAAATCCCAACTCAACAAAAACTTTTGTACTGTCGCCCCGACCCACAAAAGCGCCGTATTCTAAAAATCGCTGACTTATAGACGAAAATTGATTGGTTGCTTTATCTTTTTCCTGATTGTCTTCAATCTGCATACTGCCGCCAATCCAGTTTTTTCCGAAATGATATTTGGTTCTAGTTTGATTTCGAATGAATTTTGATGTCGAAGTTGCAGCATCAGAATTTAAAAAGCTTCCTTGATTCTCAATTGTCCATTTTTTAAGTTTAAATAAAGCCGTCGTTGTATGGCGCGCTCCCGAATAACTTTCGCTAAAATCTAACTTTTCAAATTGATAAGTAAACAAACCAATATTTGAAGTTTTTTCTTTGGCAAACAAATTAAAATTTACGCCGGTAACCAATAAACTTTGGTTTCCTAAAAGAGTCGAATTTAAATTCCAGTCGCGATTAAACTCAATATTATACAAACGCTCAACCGATCTAAAATCATTTTGTACAAATTGATAATTGGCAAAACCGTCTAAAGTCCAGTTTCTGGTAAAAAGACGTTTTTTAATATTGGTTTTAAAAGCAACACCTTCATTGTCAGAATCATTAATTCCGGAAAATAAGTTTTTATCATTATTACTTACAGCGATTTCAAAATCAATGAAGGTTTTTTCATCGGGATTGTATTTTCCTAAAAAAGTCGCCACCTGAATTTTCATGGGAGCAACCAACTGAACAATAGGTTCGTAATTTCCCTGCGGAATGCCGTTTACAGGCGAAACATATTCGTAAATTTTTTCTACCGAAGTACTGTTCTGAACAATGTAATTCCCGAGATTATTACCAACAAGACTAAATTTTACATTATATAAAACATCGGCAGAATTGTTTGAATATTCATAAACTTCGACTGAATTTATAATCGTTTTTTTATATAAAATTTTATTCTCTGAATACGTGTCTTCATAAGCAGAAGGTGCTGTCATTTTAGTTTGATCGTCTCCGGCCTGAGCCAAAATCTGAACTTGTTCTGTAGAAAGATTTTGCTGCAAAGGCTGGTTTTTCATATCATTTTCTGAATACAAATAACCTCCAAAACTCCAGTTTTTATTTTCAGTTGTGGCTCCGGCGTAAGTTACCAGTCGGTTATAATTTCTTTCAGAATATTGATATTCGATATTGATTCGCATTTCTGAAGTAATTGTAAACAGCGAGGTAAAAGTAATTTCACCCGCATTATAATCGATAACATAATCGTTGTTTTCGCCACGTTTCAGCAAAACACCATTTACATAAACACGTTCTGAACCCGAAATGACCAAAACATACAATTCGCCATTTTGGCCTTTTAATTTATAAGGTCCCTGATTGCCTTCCTGACCCGTAAAAGTACTTTTGGCATATTGCCCTTTTACAAACGAAACCGAAGCAAAAACATTGGTTTTACTTTTTTCTGTATCAAAATCAAAACTGGCAGAAAGTCCCTGAACTTTTTTATTGAAACTTAAAAATTGTGTTTTCCGGTTTTCAAGAAAAACATCTCCGGCTCGAATGTTCCAGTCATCTGTAAAAAGTTCCATGAAAATATTATCAAACTGATCTAGTTTTTGAGAATAACCGCCATCCTGAAGCGGAATATTATTATCCTGCAGCGATGCCCGCAAGGTAACTTTGTCTGAAATTTTTCCGGTAATCTGTAAATCCAGATTGGAGTTTAAAACCGTATTTTGATTATTTCCTATTGTAACACCGCGCGTAATACTTCCGGAAGTATTTAAGCCATCAAACGGAGTCACTTTTTTGGCATTTGCATTATTGTCGATTTTGTAGAGTTTTTCAGTTCCAACATCATTCGTTACCACCTGACTGTCTTTGTAAAGCCCGTATTCTTTAGTCAGGAAATCAGGATAATTAAGATAATTGACAATTAAAGTATCTGAAACAGAAATAAATTTTTCATCTAAAAGAAGTGTTCCTTTTTGAAAATCCACTTTATAAAAAGTCGAATCAACAGGCTGGTTTTTAGTGTTTAAAATTTGAAAGAAACCAGAATTAATACTAAAATTTTCAAGGTGAATAGTGTCTTTTACGGCAATTACTTTTTTGGTTTTGTACAACGATTCTGTATCCTGCGCCATAAGCCCGGAATACCAAAACAGCACCGCAAAAAACAGTAATTTTTTCACCATAAATATTTTAACTCCGAAAATTCAAAAGTAGTATTTATAATTGTGAATTTCTGGACTATATGTACGTTCATAAGGCATACTTTGATTATTTTGAAATATAATTCTCATCATAAACCAATCTTTTTTTTAGCTTTGTTTAGAATATAACAAACTTAAATTATGGATACTAGCAAAGAACTTTTATTCTTTTTTAGTGCTTTGGGATCTTTCAACGGAATTATTCTGGGGATTTATTTTTTCTTTTTTACCAGGAAAAAATACCTTACGAACTATTTTCTGGGAGCTCTTTTATTTGCTTTAAGTATCAGGATTGGAAAATCTGTTTTTGTTTATTTTCATCCCGAACTGCCAAAAATGTATCTGCAGATAGGACTTACAGCTTGTTTTTTTATCGGGCCTTGTTTGTATTATTTTCTAAAATCAGGAGTTGAAGAAATCCAGATCATGCCCAAATTATGGAAAATAATTTTGGCTTTTTGGGCAGTACTCATTATAGTTGTTGGGATCGCCTATCCGTATGAATATTTTCCAGAATTATGGACCAAATATTTTATAAAACTCATTTACGCACAATGGTTTGCTTATATTGTTTTTTCTGCATTTACCATAAGCAGCGTTTTAAAGAAAATGGTTAGTTTAAAAGAAAAAACGTCACCTTCAGAAATGTGGTTTGGAATGCTCTTTTTTGGGAATTTCCTGTTGTTTCTTTTTTACTTTCTGGCCATTATGGGTGCTTCGGCCGCAACCTATATAAGCGGAGCAGTAGTTTTTTCGTTTATTTTATATCTGGTAATTTCGATTCTTTTGTACCGAAAAAGAACAGATGATTTGTTTTTGTTAAGTTCTCCAAAAATTTCAGCCAAAAAAATTGAATCTGCAGAAGCTATACTTATTGCCGAAAAGTTGGAAAATATTATGAACGAAAAGAGCCTTTTTAAAAATCCGAATTTAAACCTGCAGGATTTATCAAAGGAAATTAATATTACGAGTCATCAATTATCGCAGTTTCTGAATAATAATCTGGGAAAAAATTTTACCAGTTTTGTCAACGAATTTAGAATAAACGAAGCCTGTAAAATTATTACATCAAATGATAAACTCACTTTAGAATCAGTTGGTTATGATGTTGGGTTCAATTCAAAATCAACATTTTTTGCGGCTTTTAAAAAACATACCGGAACAACACCTTTAAATTATCAGCTTCAGGCTTTACAAACGTAAAATTATGAGTATTGGTAAAGAAATATTATTCTTTTTTGGCGCTTTGGGTGCTTTCAACGGATTTATTCTGAGTTTGTATTTTTTGTTTTTCACTCAAAAAAAATACCTTACGAATCTTTTTCTTGGAGCTTCATTATTAGCTTTAAGCATAAGAATTGCCATTACTGTTTGGGTGTATTTTGCTCATAATCTGCCAAAAACCTATCTTCAAATTGGTCTTTCTTCCTGTTTATTAATCGGTCCATTTTTATATTATTCATTAAAGTCAGGAATTCAAAATACTAATTCTGTCAACTGGAAACTGCATTTAGCAATTTGGAGTTTACTTATTTTGAGTATTGGTTTTGTTTTTCCGTATGAAAATTATCCCGTTTTATGGAATAACTATTTTGTGGCTTTTATTTTCCTTCAATGGTTTTCATACCTTTTCTTTTCAGGTTTCGAAAATCGAATTTTGTTTCAAAAAGTAATGCAAAATTTCAACAATTCGAGTCCGTCAGAAAAATGGTTTGCAATGGTGTTTTTAGGAAATACTTCGATATTCCTGTTTTACTTTTTAGGATTTATCAGATTTCCGTTTATATCCTGTATTACCGGAGCGCTGGCTTTTACTTTTATTTTGTATTTAATTATTTCGATTCTTTTATACCGAAAAAGAACGGATGATTTATTTGTTTTCAACATTCAAAAAGACAAAAAACTGAATGAAGAAGAAGCTGTAATTATTTCTCAAAAACTCGAAAAAGTAATGAGAGAAAAAACATTATACAAAAATCCGAATTTAAGTTTACGAGATTTATCCAAAGAAATAAATATACCGAGTTACCAGTTATCGCAGTTTTTGAATAATAATCTCAAGAAGAATTTTACCAGTTATATTAATGAATTCAGAATACAGAATGCCTGCGAAATTATTACATCCAATGATAAACTCACTTTAGAATCGGTTGGGTATGATGTAGGTTTCAATTCAAAATCAACATTCTTCGCCGCCTTTAAAAAACATACTGGAACTACGCCTTTAAACTATCAAATTCAGGTATTACAGCCTTAAAACAGAGTATTGATTTATAAATCCGTACTCCTGATTTCGCTTTCGATTACCTCATTTCGTGATTTAGAACTGACTTTTGTCTCTACAAAATGTCAAATCTTAATCCCTAAATTTTATGAAGTTTCTTATTGTTGTTGTTATTTCTATTTATTGCCTGATTTTTTCATCAATCGAAGTAAAAGCACAAGCTGTAAAAAATAATCGAGATAAATCTTATGTTGAAGAGGATAAACTATTAGAAAAAACGACATTACCACAGTCTGTTCCAGATTCTATAATTAAAGATCAAGATAATAATCAGTTAAATGAAGTTGTGATTAAAAGCAATCCATCATTATTAAAATATGGCGCAAACGGGACAATCGATGTTAACGTAAACGGAACTGTACTAGCCACGAGCAGTTCTGTAAACGAATTATTGAGCCGGGTTCCAAATCTTGTGGTTGCCGAAGGACAAATCAGCGTACTTGGAAAAGGCGAAGCGATTATTTATCTAAACGGAATTTTAATTAACTACGAACGTTTTGCGGCGATTCCCGTTTCGCAGATTGCTAAAATTGAAGTGATTTCAAATCCGTCCTCAAAATACGATGCCGAAGGGAAAGCGGTAATCAATATTATAACCAAAAAAAGTAACGAAAATGGTATTATGGGAACGGCAAACCAGCATGTTACGGTTTCAAAATTTGCCGGAACCAGCACCAACACGCTTTTTGATTTCAATTACACAAAAGGAAATTTTTCATTTATTTCTAATTACGGATTACAGTTGGGCAAAGGAAGAGAACTGTTGTATACAATCAGAACACGCCCAAATCCTGATATGTATATGAAATCGGTTTTAACGACCGACTGGCTGAGAGAATTTAATAATTATTCCAATTTTGGATTGGGATTACAGTATTCTTTTTCGGAGAAAAGTTATATCTCACTCGCTTACAGCGGCAATATTGAAGATTTGGGAGGAACGGTTGAAAGCCGAAATTCGATAACAAATAATTCGGGCAATAGTTTTTATGCGACAGATATTGCTAAAAATGATGTTTTACTAAATCAGTTTATCAATTTGAATTTTAATGCGATTACAGACCCTAAAGGGTCGTCATTATTTATAGGAACTCAATATTCTAATTATAACGGAAAGGTTGGCGATTTTATTGAAGAAAATAGTATTATAAACGAAACCGACGGGAAACGTTATTTGAAAAATGATGTTGGAAATACCATTAATATAATGGCAATTCAGGCTGATTATTCTAAAAAGATTGCCGAAAACACCAAACTGGATTTGGGAGCGAAGTACAGTTATGCAGATATAAAATCTGGAACTGATTTTTTTACTACAGATGCTGATGATATGAATTTTGAGTTTGATGATAATCTTTCGAGTGATTTTACATACAATGAAAAAATTGCCGCGGCCTATTTCAATTTCGGAAGTACGCTGGGTAAAAACATTAATTTTTCTGTTGGTGCAAGGGCAGAAAGAACAAGTTATAATTTATATACAAATGCTAACGGAATACAAAATTTTGAAAAGAGTTACGGGAATTTTTTTCCAAATTTACTTTTGAATTTTGATTTTTCAGATGACTGGAAAGGGCATTTCTCATACGTTTCCAGAATTACAAGACCCAGATATCAGGCGCTAAATCCGTTTGTGGTTTATCAGGATCCGTTTACGACAATCGAAGGAAATCCAAATTTACTTCCTGAAAAAACACATGCTTTTGAAATAGGAACGATGTACAAAAAGCTTGATTTTAAAATTGGTTATACTTTTAGAATTGACCCAATTTCTGCAGCTGCTTTGCAGGGCGATACGCCAAACAGCTATGTTTTAAGAGCTTTAAATCTTGAAAAAGGACATGTTTTCTTTAGCTCACTTTCAAGATCTTTTAATGTAAAATGGTGGAATTCTACAAATACAGTAAGTATGAATTTAACCAAATCAATTGATAATTTTTATTCTTTTGAAATGAGTCCGGTTAAACCACAGTTTTATCTATATTCGAATAATACTTTTACTGTTCCTAAACTTTTTAAACTTCAGCTTTTAGCCTGGTATTTAGGAGACAGAAGCTACGGATTAGGAAGTGATAATAGCCGTTCGACTGTAACGTTAGGAATTGAAAGAAACTTTTTTAAAGATGCCTTAAAACTTAATTTTACGGCAAATGATATCTTCCATAAGTTTATGGTTTCGGGTAATTATGAAGTAGGACAAACTCAAATTTATTATCACAGAACTTACACCACAAATTATTTTAAACTCATTGCAACATATAGTTTCGGGAATTCTAAAAAGACTACTTATAAAAAAACTGAAATTGAGCAATCTGAAAATAGCAGGGCGAGGTAAATTACCTGATATATCTTGACGATATCATTACAATAAGTATTAATATAACTGCTAAGAAAACTGAGTTTGGGTTGGCAAAATTAATTGTCCAGCCCATTTGTTTTATTCTCTTTGGAGGAAACATTCTCTTATCCTCTGGATTATAGTAGAATATACCCCAAATCCAGTTTTTAGGATTGTTTTGCCAATTGTTTTTTTCTTCTTCGGAAGGTTCATTAGAATTCATTACTAGGAATATTTTAGACAGAGTAAAGTTAATTAATAAAAATAGGAAAAATCTTAAAATAAAAAAAGGACTTCATTAATAAAGTGAAGTCCTTTTCAACATATTCTGAATTTTAATAATTACCTTTTTTATAAAGTCCTAGTTTAATTCTTTAGTAACAATCTGCATCGTTTCGCGACTTACTTGTTTTAATAAAACTTCTTTATTGTTTTCAACCGTTTGTGCAGCTTCTTCAGTAAAGTGACGAATCGTATAAAGCGTTACATTTTCACTGTATTCTACTTTGAATTTTTTCGAAAGAATCGCATTTAATTCCGGGAAATTTCCAAATTTATCTTCTACACAAACAGAGAAACTAATTGCAGAGTTTTGAATCAGGTTTACTTTGATTTTGAATTCGTGGAATAAACCAAAAATCTCGCTAATGTTTTCTTCCATTATGAAAGAAAAATCAATTGAAGAAAGCGAAATCAAAAGTTGTTCTTTTTTTACAATAAAACATGGATATTGCGGTTCTAAATCAACACCTTTAGAAACACAAGTTCCTTTTAATAAAGGATTCACAAACGATTTTACGTACAACGGAATTTCTTTTTTCTGTAACGGCTGTAACGTTTTTGGGTGAATAACTGTTGCTCCGTAAAACGCCAATTCGATAGCTTCACGATAAGAAATTTGGTTTAATAAACTCGCATTTTCAAAATAACGCGGATCGGCATTCATTACTCCAGGAACATCTTTCCAAATTGTTACACTTTCGGCATTTAAGCAATAAGCAAAAATTCCCGCAGTATAGTCAGAACCTTCACGTCCTAAAGTTGTTGTAAAATTATTTTCATCAGCACCTAAAAATCCCTGAGTAATATTGAGTTGTTTTCTTGGAACATTTTTGCTGATATTTTGCTGAGTTGTTTCCCAGTCAACACCTGCATCTCTGTAATTTGCATCAGTTTTAATGAAATTACGAACATCAAGCCATTGCGTCTGAATTCCTCTGAAATTCATATAATGACTTAAAATATTAGTAGAAATCAACTCCCCAAAACTTACTACCTGATCGTAAACGAAGTTGTAGTTTGGAGATTTATTATGAGCCAAAAAGTATTCTAATTCTGAAAACTGTTCATTGACAGAAGCAAAAACAGAATGATTTTCATCTTCAAATAAATCTAATAATATTTGATTGTGATATTTTTTAATTTCCTGTACAGATGAATTTAACTCTGCCGATTTATCAAAATAATTTTTGATAACAACTTCAAGAGCATTTGTGGTTTTCCCCATTGCCGAAACGACCAAAATCACATCTTCATAACCCACTTTTTGTAAAACGTCGTATACGTTTCTAATTCCTTCAGCATCTTTTACCGATGCACCACCAAATTTAAATACTCTCATTTTTAATTTTAGATTTTTAATTTTAGATTTCAGATTAAATGAAATCTGGTATTCTTTTATGTTTTTTTTGCTGTAGATTTATTCTTTTTTCGCCACGAATTTCTACTAATTAATTCGTGCTAATTTGTGTAATTCGTGGCGAACTTGACATAGATTCTAAATCATTTTAATCCTAATAATCTGTGGCAAAAAGTTATAATTTTTCTAAGTAAGAACCAATTCCTGCTTCATCCATTTGAACAACCTGCCAGTCATCAAGAATTCTTGCGCCCGAATTCTTGTAAAAATTAACCGCCGGCGTATTCCAGGCCAAAACATTCCATTCTACTCTTCGAACGTTGTCTTTTTTTCCTTGTTTCATAATTTCAGAATACAATGCCGTTCCTAAACCGGTGCCGCGCATTTTTTCTTTTACAATTAAATCTTCAAGGTGTATTGTTTTTCCTTTCCAGGTTGAATAGCGGTAATAGTACAATGCAATTCCTACTATTTCTTTTCCGTTATCGGTTTCATTTGAATCAATCTCTGCTACAAAAACCTGAAAAAGCGGTTTTTCCCCAAATCCGTCACGCACTAAATCTTCTTCAGTAATAACAACAGCGTCAGGTTCTTTTTCGAATATTGCCAGCTCCTGTATTAATCCCAAGACCGACTTCATATCTTCAGGATTTCCTTTTCTAATATTCATTTATTCTTATTATTAATTAACTATTAGCTAAAAAAGCATTTTATTCTGTAGTACTTTTTGCCATTAATTAGCAAATATACAATTGTAGCAAACTAACGAAATAATTTTTAAATCATTCTCACAAAATAAACGATATTTGTGACTTAAAATTAAAACTACAACGATATAGTAATGGAAGAACGCAATAAAACACTGGGAGAGTTTATTATTGAGAACCAAAAAGCATTTCAATATTCGTCGGGAGAGCTTTCCCGTATTATCAACTCGATTCGATTAGCAGCCAAAGTTGTTAATCATAAAGTAAACCAAGCCGGTTTAGTAGATATTATTGGCGCCGCAGGCGAGCGTAATATTCAGGGAGAAGACCAGCAAAAATTAGATGTCTATGCAAACGAAGTATTTATCCAGACGTTAATAAACCGTGAGATTGTCTGTGGTATTGCTTCAGAAGAAAACGACGATTTTATTACAGTTAAGGGGAGCGACAACTGTCATAATAATAAGTACGTGATCTTAATGGATCCGCTTGATGGATCTTCAAACATTGATGTTAATGTTTCTGTGGGAAGTATTTTTTCTGTTTTCAGAAGAGTTACACCAATCGGAACTCCGGTAACAAGCGAGGATTTTTTACAACCGGGAATAAATCAGGTAGCAGCAGGCTATGTAATTTATGGAACTTCGACAATGCTGGTTTATACCACAGGTTATGGTGTAAATGGTTTTACACTGAATCCGGCAATTGGAACTTTTTATCTTTCACACCCGAATATGAAATTTCCAAAAGACGGAAGTATTTACTCAGTAAACGAAGGGAATTATGTTCATTTTCCGCAAGGAGTAAAAAATTATATAAAATATTGCCAGCGTGAAGAAGAAGACAGACCTTATACATCAAGATATATTGGAAGTTTAGTAGCCGATTTTCATCGAAATATGATAAAAGGCGGAATTTATTTGTACCCAACAAGCTCAAAAGCGCCAAAAGGGAAATTACGTTTATTATATGAATGTAACCCAATGGCTTTTTTGGCCGAACAAGCGGGTGGAAAAGCAACAGATGGTTTCGGAAGAATTATGGAAATCCAGCCAACTGAACTTCACCAAAGAGTTCCGTTTTTCTGCGGAAGCTATAATATGGTAGAAAAAGCGGAGGAGTTTATGGCAGCTGAATAAGTTTTCAGTTTAGAGTCTCAGTTTTCAGATATAGCAAACCCGACAGGTTTTTAAAACCTGTCGGGTTTATTTTTTTATAGAAGTTTGATTTTCAGTTCAAACTGTAAACTGCGACTGTAAACTGAAAACTTCCAAAAAAGACGCAACCATTTTTGTATTTGACTATCTTAAATAAGAATAACCACAAATATTTATTATTCCAAAAATCAGATTATTATGAAAACAAGATTTTTATCTACCCTGTTTACTATGCTTTCCTTTTTAATAATTTCCTGTAGTAGTGATCAAAATGACGGAGGCGGCGCTATAGGAGGCGGCGGTGATCCAATCAAACTTTCTAATAAAAAAGTAACTTTTAGTTCAGAAGCAAATTCGGTTACTATTACTTCGCAATCAAAATGGTGGAAGCTAAACGATCTAAGAATAAATGACGAAAGGTTTGGTTTTAACAGTGAAATAGCCGCTCAGCAGAGTTTTATTTTACAATATAATGAATTCAAGATCGAAAGAAAAGATGGAACTACTATAATAATTAATATCAATAAAAATACTACAAATCAGGACAGAACTCTTGTTGTTACTCTTCAGGAAGGTAATTACCTCGATTATATAAATATTATACAGTCAAAATAAATTTAGTTTACAGCCGCAGTTTTCAGGTTGGATTACAAAATAAAACCCGACAGGTTTTTAAAAGCTGTCGGGTTTTTATTTTAGAGATAAGTTTTGAATTCCAGCACAAACTGAAAACCGTGACTGAAAACTGAAAACTAAAAAAAAACGCAACTAAGTTTAAATTTAGTCATCTTAATATAAAATTGACTTTACAAGAAAAATTTGATTAATTTCAATTTGAGTTAACTAACAAAACTAATTTATTATGAAACTAAAATTACTAATGAGCTTATTAGGGATAATGTTATTGTCACTTGTTTCGTGTGATAATGATAAAATCAGTCCTAGAAAAGAGGGAGATTGGGATGATAATATTAAACTTTCAAAAAAGGAATTTAATATTAGTTCATCTTCCAGTACTGTTACCGTTTTTACAGAAAATGATGGCTGGTGGCTTAATGGTATTCGCTTAAATAATGAATCTGTAGATTTAACTAAAATGAATTTACTTTCAAAAAACTTCGTAATAACTAAATCAGAATTTCAGGTTGAAAGAAAAGACGGAAAAACAATCATTATAACAATGAATCAAAATACTACTAATGCTGACAGAGTTCTATACGTTAGTCTGCAGAACGGAGATTATTTTGACGGAGTAGCCGTAATTCAATCAAAATAAATTCAGTTTTCAGCCTGGACTTAAAAAAA
>NZ_JBCNKR010000004.1:0-182500 GCF_039595935.1 Flavobacterium sp.
GTTAAATGATGTTGTAGAAGTTTTAAAGAAACGTCAGAAATAAACATCTTAAATTTAAAACTTAAGAGTGTCAGACTGAGCGAAGTCGAAGTCCCGCAAAGTGATTCAGCAAACGGGACTTCGACTTCGCTCAGTCTGACAAAAAAGTATTATTTTAGTTAGAAAAATAATTCTTATGAAACAGTTCTTGTGTCTCTTTTTATTTTTGATTTCAGCATCAAATTATGGATTCAAAAAGCATATATTGCCATATTCAATTGTTATTTCAAAAGCAGATTTAATTGTTGATGGAACAATTTCAAAAGTTTCAAAAAATGAATATGAATTCACTATAAGTCAATTTATAAAGGGAAAATCAGGTTCAAAAATTAAAGTTTCAATTTGGAAAGAATGGATTTGTGATCCAAGAATAAAAGAATTAAAAGCTGGACAGCGATTAATTTTGTTTTTAGAAAAGACAGCTTCTGGTATTTTTACTCCGATTAATGACAGTACTGGAGAAATATACGTTGATAATGATACTTTTATAGATATATTTCTTCCTAAAGAATTTTCTAATCCTACAATTTTAAAAAAAGGGATATCGATGTTTGTTCAAAACTTTACTGTTTATGGAGACTTAAATGATAGGTTTTTACAAAACGTATATTTTGCTTCCAATAAATCTATTTTTGAGATATATAAATTGACAGAAAATAATCAGGTTTTTAAATTTTTAATCCAGAATGAAATTGGGAAATATGTAACAAACGAATTATCGCTAAGCTATCGATTAAACAATTAACCAAATAAACGGTTAAACAAATAAAAATCACTCCACAAACTCAAAAACAGCAAACTCTTTTGGCTGATGAAATCCAAATTTTAAACTTTTATAAGGCTGTAATGCAAGATATTTGGTTGTGTTACCGTAATCAATTCTAAAAGTATTGGCTTTCCATTTTGTACCAATTTTTGGTTTTATAAAATTTCCGTTTTCAATTTTTTCTAAGCTTGAAAAAGGGATTTTAATTTCAGTATCATAACCTTCAGGAGTTATTTTACTAATAGCTTCTAATCCTTCAATATTAAAATCAATTGCCGTTTTCCAGCCGCCGCATTCTGGCGAAATACATTTTAAAAGCATATCGTAATTGGCTGAAAAGGCGTTTACACCAATTTCAATATAATTTTTTCCGTCTCCGTCAGGGTCAATAAACATTTCCACCAAATCATCTGTTTTATAGATTTCAGAATCTTTTTTCTGTGGTTTTCCAACAATTTTAGAATCTACAGAGTGATAAGCTATATAAAGATTTTCGTCATTCCACGAAAGTGAAACCATTGTATTTTGTGTTGCTTTTTCTCCGGAATTATGAATTACAAACGGACCTAAAAACGGCGTTTTCCAATCACTTAAATCACCGTCGATAATTAATTTTTCAGAAGTTTTTGGAATAGGGAAAGTCTGGGAATAATTATGAATTGAAAATAGGAAAGTAAAAAGGTATATAAACGTGCTAAATTTCATAAAATAGGAAAATTTTAGCTAAAATAGAAAACAATACTATATAAGAATACAAATATTGTAACAAAAAATAAAAATATATACTAATATTATAACTAATTCAAAACTTAATTTATAAATAATGAAAAAATACTTTGGAAGTGTTATAACAGCTGTTTTTATTGGCTTTACTGCCAATGCTCAGGGACTTATGAATAAATCAGAAACCGTTTTTACACATCAGGATACTTTACGCGGAAGCATTACAAAAGAAAGAGCCTGGTGGGATTTAAAATATTATCATCTTGATGTAAAAGTAAATCCAAAAGAGAAATTTATATCTGGTTCAAATACTGTGCGTTATACTGTTTTAACAGAGAATAATAAAATGCAGATTGATTTGCAGGAACCGATGAATATTACAAAAGTGACGCAAAACGGAAAAGACTTAAAGTTTGAAAGAGACGGAAATACGTTCTTTATTACGTTGACTGAAAATCAGAAAGTTGGCGATACTAAAGAACTCATAGTGTATTATGAAGGAAAACCAAAAGAAGCCGTGAGAGCGCCGTGGGACGGAGGTTTTTCATGGGGAAAAGATAAAAAAGGAAAGGATTTTATCGCCACATCATGTCAGGGTTTAGGCGCGAGCGTTTGGTGGCCGTGTAAAGACCATATGTATGATGAAGTTGAAAACATGTTAATCAGCGTGAATGTTCCGGGAGATTTAATGGATGTTTCAAACGGAAGATTACAAAGTGTTAAAAAAGAAAAAGACGGAACTAAAACCTTCAACTGGTATGTTTCGAACCCAATTAATAATTATGGTGTAAATATTAATATTGGAGATTACGTTAATTTCTCTGAAAAATTTAAAGGAGAAAAAGGTGATTTAGACTGCAATTACTACGTTTTGAGAGATAATCTTGAAATTGCTAAAAAACATTTTCAGGATGCGCCAAAAATGCTAAAAGCTTTTGAAAACTGGTTTGGACCTTATCCGTTTTATGAAGACAGCTACAAACTGGTTGAAGTTCCGTATTTAGGAATGGAACACCAAAGTTCTGTTACTTACGGAAATGACTTTCAAAAAGGTTATAAAGGAAATGATATGAGCGGAACCGGCTGGGGATTAAAATTCGATTATATTATTATTCACGAGTCTGGACACGAATGGTTTGCAAATAATATTACCTATAAAGACATTGCTGATATGTGGATTCATGAGAGTTTTACAACTTATTCTGAGTCGCTTTTTATTGAGTATTATTACGGAAAAGAGGCTGCAAATGAATATATAAGAGGAATTAGAAAAGTGATTACCAATAAAAAACCGATTATTGGTTATTATGATGTAAATGTTGAAGGATCTGGCGATATGTATCCAAAAGGGGCGAATATAATTCATACGATTCGTCAGGTTATAAATGATGATGCCAAATTCAAATCAATTTTGAGAGGAATGAACAAAACCTTTTACCATCAAACGGTTACTACAAAGCAAATTGAAGATTATATAAGTAAAGAATCCGGAATTGATTTTAGTCCGGTTTTTAATCAATATTTAAGAACAACTCAGGTTCCTACTTTTGAATATTATTTTAAAAACCAAAAACTGGTTTTCCATTGGATAAACAGTGTAGAAAATTTCAATCTTCCTTTAAAAGTAACTTTAAATGGTGTTGAAACATGGTTAAAACCAACAACCGACTGGCAGGCGATGGATGCTAAAGGAGAAAATCCAAGCCTTGTAACGGATAAAAACTTTTATATAACCGAATTTAATATTACCAATTAAATTTTACAATGTTAAAACTAAAACCCAATAAAATTCTTATTTATTGGGTTTGTTTTTTAGGAATAAATCATAAAATTTTAGAAAACTTGATTTGAATGTTTACATTTGTTGCAGATTGATTTCATATAATACCTATTGACTAATGAAAAATTACTTTGGAAGCATTTTAACTGCTTTTTTAATTGGTTTTAGTGCCAATGCTCAAGGTCTTCTTAATAAAGGAGAAACCGTTTTTACACATCAGGATACTCTTCGCGGAAGCATTACAAAAGAAAGAGCATGGTGGGATTTAAAATACTATCATCTTGATGTAAAAGTTAATCCAAAAGAAAAAGCGATTTCGGGTTCAAACACTATTCGTTATACTGTTTTAACAGAGAATAACAAAATGCAGATCGATTTGCAGGAGCCAATGAAAATTACCAAAGTAACGCAGAATGGTAAAGAATTAAAATTTGAAAGAGACGGAAATGCTTTCTTCATTACTTTAACTGAAAAACAGAAAGTTGGCGATACAAAAGAAATCATAGTGTATTATGAAGGAAAACCAAAAGAAGCGGTAAGAGCGCCGTGGGACGGTGGTTTTTCATGGAAAAAAGATAAAAACGGAAAAGATTTCATTGCTACATCTTGTCAGGGTTTAGGTGCGAGCGTTTGGTGGCCGTGTAAAGATCATATGTACGATGAAGTTGAAAACATGTTAATCAGCGTGAATGTTCCGGGAGATTTAACGGAAGTTTCTAATGGAAGATTACAAAGCGTTAAAAAAGAAAAAGACGGAACCAAAACTTTCAACTGGTATGTTTCGAACCCAATTAATAATTACGGAGTAAATATCAATATTGGAGATTATGTTAATTTTTCTGAAGTATTTAAAGGAGAAAAAGGAAATTTAGACTGTAATTACTATGTTTTAAGAGACAATTTAGCTGTGGCAAAAGAGCAGTTTAAAGATGCTCCAAAAATGCTAAAAGCTTTTGAAAACTGGTTCGGACCTTATCCATTCTACGAAGACAGCTATAAACTGGTTGAAGTTCCGTATTTAGGAATGGAGCACCAAAGTTCTGTTACCTATGGAAATCAATATAAAAATGGTTATTTAGGACGTGATTTAAGCGGAACCGGCTGGGGATTAAAATTTGATTTTATCATCATTCACGAATCTGGGCACGAATGGTATGCAAACAATATCACCTATAAAGATATTGCTGATATGTGGGTGCATGAGAGTTTCACTAATTATTCTGAAAGCTTATTTTTAGAATATTACTATGGAAAAGATGCCGCTGCTGAATATATTATTGGATGCAGAAAAAACATTCAGAATGATACGCCAATCATCGGACATTATGATGTAAACAATGAAGGCTCTGGAGATATGTACCCTAAAGGAGCTTCGATGCTGCACATGATTCGTCAGGTAATTAATGACGATGCAAAATGGAAATCGATTTTGAGAGGAATGAATAAAACGTTCTATCACCAAACAGTTACTGGGAAACAAATTCAGGATTATATCAACGAACAATCCGGAATTAATTTCAACAGAGTTTATGCACAATATTTAACGACAACTCAAATTCCTGTTTTTGAATATATGTTTAAAAACGGAACTTTCGGTTATCACTGGACAAACTGCGTAGCTAAATTCGATATGCCGGTTAGAGTAAAACTAAACGGTGTTGAAACCTGGCTGAAACCAACAACAGAATGGCAGTCTGAAAAAACAACTAATGAAGACAGAAAAGTAGAAGTTGATAAAGATTTTTATGTAACGACTTCGAATATTGTTGAATAAAGTTTTTTAAAATTTCAAAATTAAAAATCCCAAATTCCAATTATGGAGTTTGGGATTTTTTTATGTTTAGGAGATAAAGTATGTCATCCTGAGGAACGAAGGATCTTCGCTAGAAACTCGACAATCAAAATCAAATCTGCTAAAAAACAAAATAGATAATCTTTGTAGAGCTACTAATTAAGATCCTTCATTCCTCAGGATGACAAACTGTACGATGAAAACTTAGTAAACCCGACAGGTTTTAAAAACCTGTCGGGTTTGTTGTATATGCGCAAAACCTTTGTCAAAGTTTTAAACTTTGACAAAGGTTGTACCGTAAATAGTTTGGAATTTGGAATTTAAAAAATTGGAATTTAAATCAACGACTGTTAAGTTTAGCCTTTTCCTTAATAATATCCGCAATTTTTCTATTCTCGATTTTGCTTTCAAGCCATGAAATAATATCTAGATACAAGAAAGCTCTTTTTTCGTAAGTATTCTTTTCAAGTTCAACAAAACGGGCATGCATTTTCTTGAATTCCTTTTTAATATCGGCAGGATAAAAGTTATTCAGGTTTCTTAAAAATTTAATGATTTCTTTTTGAACTTCATGTAAGTCGTTCATTTTCAATAAGAATTTATACGTGTTTTTAAGATGATTTTCCAGATAATAATCTTTCCCTAACTCATAATGTGCAATCAAAGATAAAAGTCTCGCAAAGCACATCAAATCTTCGCGCATTGTTAAGTTCTTGTTATTGATGATTTTATCCAGGTAATTGATGCATTCGTTGTATTTTTCATTTCCGAAATATATAGAAGCGATTTTATAGAAAAACAACATTTCGTGGTGTTCGTCAAGATGATCGCTGTGTTGTTTTAGTTTTTCTAAAATTTCAGGAATCAAATATTCACTTTCAGCAAAAGTACCTTCAAGAATATGCAGGTTCAGTTTGTTGTTATATAAATATAAAAATGACAAAGAAGCAAGATTGTCATTTACAGGAAATCTCGGATCTTCAATTGTTTCTTCAAGCAGTGAAAGGTATTTTTTGAAATTCGAAGTATATTTCAGCATATACAACGATTCCAGAAAATAATGGTTTCCTTTTAGAAAAAATACCGGATTCAGATAAATCATATTTGGATTATCATAAAAAAGCTGAACCCATTTGTACGCAAATTTATAACTCGCTAAAAAGTCCTGAACCAGAAAGCTTCGCCATAAATTAGCATTGTAAAACCAGTATTTTTCTCTAAAACCAAACTTAGTTTCGTCTAGTTTAGAAATATGTTTGTTGAAATAATCATCAATATATCGGTACTCTTCATCATTTTTTACGTAACCGGTTTTCAGCATGATTCCGTATAATTGAAGCGAAAGGTTTGATAATTTACTCGAAATAGTATTTCTGTAATTTAATTCTTTGGCCTGAACAACCAATTCGTCGGCGCGGCCCTGAATACTTCGGGTAATATATTGCGATTCTATCAGTTTTTCGAACTCAACGATTTCATACGCCATATATTTTTCGTCATTTTCTAAAGCCTGCTGTTTAGTCTTGTCCAGAATTTTTAAACTCTGTTTATACAAACCTTTATTATATAGAATAACAGCAAAATCAATTTGTTCGCGCAGTTGATAACGAATGTTCTGGCTCGGAATATTCAAGCGAATACTTACCAGAATTTGTTTATACAAGTATGATTTTAAGTTAGATAACTGTACTTTTTTAATACTTCCGCTCTTTAAAATCAGCTTTTCATCATACGTTTCAGATTTATCTAAAATATTAAATAATTCAATGAATTTAGTGTTCGAACTTGTTTCTAATCGGCTTGCAAAAATTTTAAACTGCCTTTTTTCAGATTTGGAAAGTGATTTTATCAGAACAAATAAGAAATCTTTTTGATGGTTAGCCATTGTAAAAAATAATAATATAACTTGTTGATTATTAAATGCTTAACTCGTTATAAATTGCGTTATAAACAGTATAATTTCATTAAAATGAATTTCGTACTGCAATTGTACAATATATATTTGTTATCAAGATGTGAAATTACATTAAATAAATGAATATGAATAGAGAGAAAGTTCAAATTTTTGACACCACTTTACGCGACGGTGAACAAGTTCCAGGATGCAAGTTAGATACTAAGCAAAAATTAGTTATCGCAGAGCGACTAGACAAAATGGGAGTTGATATTATCGAAGCAGGTTTTCCTGTGTCAAGTCCGGGCGATTTTTTATCGGTCTCTGAGATTTGTAAAATTGTAGAAAACGCAACCGTCTGCGGACTTACGAGAGCCGTAAAAAACGACATTGATGTTGCTGCAGCTGCTTTAAAGCACGCTAAAAGACCTAGAATCCATACCGGAATCGGAACTTCAGAATCTCATATCCTCCATAAATTAAATACCACCCCGGAAGATATTATTGCAAGAGCAAAATTTGCAGTAGCTCACGCAAAAACGTATGTAGAAGATGTTGAATTCTACGCAGAAGATGCTGGTAGAACAGACAATGCTTTCCTTGCAAAAGTTTGCGAAGAAGTAATTAAATCTGGCGCAACGGTATTAAATATTCCTGATACAACAGGATATTGCCTTCCGGAAGAATACGGAGCAAAAATTAAATATTTAAAAGAAAACGTAAAAGGAATCGAAAACGTAATCCTTTCATGTCACTGTCATAATGATTTAGGAATGGCAACCGCAAACTCAATCGCAGGAGCTATAAATGGAGCAAGACAAATCGAATGTACTATTAATGGTATTGGAGAAAGAGCAGGAAATACAGCACTTGAAGAAGTGGTTATGATTTTCAAACAACATCCGTACTTAAATTTAGATACAAACATTAATACTAGAGAATTAAACGAAATGAGTCGTTTAGTTTCTGAAAGTATGGGAATGATTGTACAGCCAAATAAAGCTATAGTAGGAGCAAATGCTTTTGCACACAGCTCAGGAATTCATCAGGATGGTGTTATCAAAAACAGAGCAACTTACGAAATTATGGATCCGCTTGATGTTGGTGTAAACGAATCTTCAATCATTTTAACTGCAAGAAGCGGAAGAGCAGCATTAGCTTACCGTGCTAAAAAAGTAGGTTACGAATTGACAAAAACACAATTAGATACTGTATATATTGAGTTTTTAAAATTTGCTGATATTAAAAAAGAAGTGGTAGATGCTGATATTCATCAGATTATCGAAGCTTCTAAAATTGAAGGCGAATTAATCAGAAGCTAGTCAAAAAAGAGAATAGAAGAAAGAAGATAGAACAAAGAGAAAATAAAGATTTAAATACATAAAGAACGAGACGTTATGAATTTGAAAATAGCAGTTTTACCGGGAGACGGAATTGGACCAGAGGTTATTGCACAGGCTAAAAAAGCTTTACACGCAATTGGTGAAGTTTACAATCATGAATTTGTTTTTGAGGAAGCGCTTATGGGTGCTATCGCCATTGACAAAACAGGAAACCCGCTGCCGGAACAGACTTTAAATCTTTGTTTAAATACTGATGCTGTTTTATTTGGCGCAATTGGAGATCCTAAATACGATAATAATCCAAATGCAAAAGTTCGTCCGGAGCAGGGATTATTGAAATTGCGTAAAGAATTAGGATTGTTTGCCAACATCCGCCCAATAAAACCTTATAAAGCATTGGTTGAAGCATCTCCTTTAAAAAGAGAAATTATTGAAGGTGCAGATTTTACTATTTTCAGAGAATTAACAGGCGGAGCTTATTTTGGAGCAAAAACATTAAATGAAGAAGGAACACATGCTTCGGATTTATGTGAATATTCAGAAGAAGAAATTACAAGAATCGCACATTTAGCTTTTAAATCGGCACAAAACCGACGCAAAAAGTTAACAATGGTTGACAAAGCAAATGTTTTGGAAACTTCAAGATTATGGAGAAAAGTAGTTCAGAAAGTTGGTGAAAGTTATCCTGATGTTCTTTTAGACTTTTTATTTGTAGATAACGCAGCCATGCAAATCATCTTAAATCCAAAACAATTTGATGTGATTTTGACAGAAAATTTATTTGGAGATATTTTATCAGATGAAGCAAGTGTGATTACAGGTTCAATTGGTTTATTGGCTTCGGCATCTTTGGGAGAAAAAAATGCGCTTTTTGAACCAATCCATGGATCTTATCCTCAGGCAAAAGGAAAAAACATTGCCAATCCAATTGCTTCTATTTTATCAGCAGCAATGTTATTAGAACATTTCGGATTATTTACAGAAGCGAATATGATTTATAAAGCTATTGAAAAAGCAATT
This sequence comes from Flavobacterium sp., assembly GCF_039595935.1. NCBI lineage: Bacteria > Pseudomonadati > Bacteroidota > Flavobacteriia > Flavobacteriales > Flavobacteriaceae > Flavobacterium > Flavobacterium sp. The sequence continues at coordinate 9,358 of NZ_JBCNKR010000004.1, forward strand.
GAATATAAAGTCGTTACAGTTGATTTAAAACCAGATTCAAAATTCGGTACGAATGAAGTAGGGGAGTTTGTTTCAAATGTTATTTTCAGCAAAGATGACCTATTGTATTTCAGAAATGATAATGTTCATATCGGACAATCGACAATAGTTTAAATAATTTATTAAAATTATGAATTAAATAACAAGAAGTATTGAAAATGTTGAGATTTTATTTTTTTAGTTCTTAAAGTTTCCGTACTTTTGTAACACTAAAAAAATAAAGCGATGCAAATCTCAATTATTATTACTTCTGTCGTTGTTGTCAATGTGTTTAGCACATCTGCATCGGGAATGGTATAAATATAATTGAAAAACTATATTACAAACCTTCCAAATACTGGAAGGTTTTTTTTTGAATAAAAATTAAAACAAAACAAGCAATAATGGAATTAAATAAGTACAGCAAAACCATCACTCAAGATCAAACTCAGCCAGCGGCACAAGCGATGTTGTACGGTATTGGTTTAACTGAAGAAGATTTGAAAAAAGCACAAGTAGGTATTGTGAGCATGGGTTACGATGGTAACACTTGCAACATGCACCTGAACGACTTAGCAAAAGATGTTAAAAAAGGTGTTTGGGATGCTGATCTGGTCGGACTTATTTTTAATACCATTGGTGTAAGTGACGGAATTTCAAACGGAACAGAAGGAATGCGCTATTCATTAGTTTCTCGTGACGTTATTGCAGATTCTATCGAAACAGTTGTAGGAGCGCAGTGGTACGATGGTGTTATTGCAATTCCTGGCTGTGACAAAAATATGCCTGGAGCGTTAATCGCAATGGGAAGATTAAATCGTCCTTCGATGATGGTTTACGGAGGTTCAATTCACTCAGGAAAATGGAAAGGTGAATCTCTAAACATTGTTTCTGCTTTTGAGGCTTTAGGAAAAAAAGTAAAAGGCGAAATTACTCCGGAAGATTTTAAAGGTGTAATTCAAAATGCCTGCCCGGGCGCTGGTGCCTGCGGTGGTATGTATACTGCAAACACAATGTCTTCTGCAATTGAAGCATTAGGAATGAGTTTACCATACAGTTCTTCAAACCCTGCTTTAAGTAAGGAAAAAAGAGAGGAATGTGTTGCTGCGGGAGCTGCAATGAAAATTTTATTAGAAAAAGATATTAAGCCAAGAGACATTATGACTCGTAAAGCTTTTGAAAATGCTATTACAATTGTAGCAGTTTTAGGAGGTTCTACAAATGCAGTTATGCACTTAATTGCAATGGCTCACTCAGTTGGTATTACGATTACTCTAGATGATTTTCAGGCTATTAACGATAGAACTCCTGTGTTAGCTGACATGAAACCAAGTGGGAAATACATGATGGAAGATATTCATGAAGTAGGAGGAATTCCGTCAGTAATGAAATATTTATTAAAAGTTGGATTGATTCACGGAGACTGTTTAACAGTAACAGGAAAAACAGTTGCTGAAAACTTAGCTTCAACCCCGGATTTACAAGACGGACAAGAAGTAATTCACGAAATTCAAAAAGCATTAAAACCAACAGGAAATATTCAGGTTTTATACGGAAATCTTGCTTCTGAAGGCGCTGTAGCAAAAATCAGCGGAAAAGAAGGAGAATATTTTGAAGGGCCAGCTGTAGTTTTTGAAGGAGAATTTGAAGTAATCCCAGGTTTACAGGCCGGAAAAATTAAACCGGGTAATGTAGTCGTCATCAGAGGTTGTGGACCAAAAGGTGGTCCGGGAATGCCTGAGATGCTAAAACCTACATCTGCGATCATTGGAGCCGGATTAGGAAGCACCTGTGCTCTTATCACAGACGGTAGATTCTCCGGAGGTTCACACGGATTCGTGGTAGGACACGTTACACCAGAGGCTTATGATGGTGGTGGTATTGCACTGGTAAAAGATGGAGATATAATCGCCATTGATGCTGTGAAAAATACAATCGACCTGAAAATATCTGACGAAGAATTTGCAGCTCGTAAAGCGGCTTGGGTTCAGCCAGCGCTAAAAGTTGACAGAGGAGTTTTGCTTAAATACGCAAGATCGGTTTCTAGTGCTTCAACAGGCTGTGTTACCGATAATTAATCGACAAAAATTATGAATTTGAGATATATGATTTCAAATTCTAAACAATAAAATCACCAAATGGGAACAATTAGAATATCAGGCGCCGAAGCCATTATAAGATGTTTATTAGAAGAAGGAGTAGACTTAATTTATGGTTATCCGGGAGGAGCTATAATGCCGGTTTACGATGAATTATATAAATTTCAGGATCAGCTGCACCACGTTTTAGTTCGTCACGAACAAGGAGCAACTCACGCTGCTCAGGGATATGCAAGAGCAACAGGAAAGGTAGGGGTAGCCATTGCTACTTCTGGACCGGGAGCAACAAATCTTGTTACAGGGATTGCCGATGCTCAAATCGATTCAACTCCAATGGTTTGTATTACCGGACAAGTTGGAAGACATTTATTAGGATCTGATGCTTTTCAGGAAACGGATATTATTGGAATTTCGACTCCGGTTACAAAATGGAATTTTCAGGTAACTGAGGCTTCTCAAATTCCGGAAATCATTGCAAAAGCATTTTATATTGCTCGTTCCGGACGTCCGGGACCTGTATTGATCGATATTACTAAAAACGCTCAGTTTGATGAGTTAGATTTTAGTTATGAAAAATGTACAGGAATCAGAAGTTACAATCCGGTACCAAAATTAAATTTAGATAAAGTTGCCGAGGCTGCTGCTTTAATCAATAGCGCTAAAAAACCGCTTATCGTTTTCGGACAAGGAATTATTTTAGGTCAGGCTGAAGCTGAATTTAAAGCAGTTCTTGAAAAATCAGGAATTCCGGCAGCATGGACTATTTTAGGACTTTCGGCTTTGCCAACAGATCATCCTTTAAATGTGGGAATGTTAGGAATGCACGGAAATTATGCGCCAAATTTGCTAACAAATGAATGTGATGTTTTAATTGCCTTCGGAATGCGTTTTGACGACCGTGTTACAGGGAAATTAAGCACTTATGCAAAACAGGCAAAAGTTATTCACTTCGAAATTGATCCTGCGGAAATTGATAAAAACGTTAAAACAGAAATTGCTGTTTTAGGAGATGTAAAAGAATCTTTAGCGGCTTTATTACCATTATTGGATGCAAAATCTCATGATTTATGGCACAATGAGTTTAAAGAATTAGCCAAAGTAGAATACGAATCAGTAATTAAAGACGAATTAAATCCATCAACGGCTGGACTTTCAATGGGTGAAACTATCGAAATGATCAACAAACATTCAAAAGGAGATGCAATTATCGTTTCAGATGTTGGTCAGCACCAGATGTTTGCGTGTCGTTACGCTAAATTTAATTCAACAAAAAGTAATATTACTTCTGGCGGATTAGGAACAATGGGATTTGCACTTCCGGCAGCCATTGGGGCTAAAATGGGAAAACCAGACCGAGAAGTGGTAGCTATTATTGGTGATGGAGGATTCCAGATGACCATTCAGGAATTAGGAACGATTTTCCAGACTCAGGTTCCAGTAAAAATTGTAATTCTGAATAATGAATTTTTAGGGATGGTACGTCAATGGCAGGAATTATTCTTTGATAACAGATATGCATCAACAAAAATGATTAATCCAAATTTTGTTGCCATTGCCGAAGGATATCATATTAAATCTAAAAAAGTAACACAGCGTGAAGATCTTGATGCTGCTGTTGCAGAAATGCTGGCTTCAAAAGATTCTTACTTCTTAGAAGTTATGGTGGAAAAAGAAAACAATGTTTTCCCAATGATTCCAACCGGAGCATGCGTTTCAGAAATTAGATTAAGCTAATAGGAAGTTTCAAGTTTCAGGTTAAAAGTTTCAAGTTAAAGATTGGAACGTGACACGAGGCTGAAAGCCGAACTGGCAAAGCAAACCTGAAACAAAATAAACTTTAAACAAAAATTACATGGAAGATAAAACATTCACCATATCGGTATACTCAGAAAATAACGTGGGTTTATTAAATAGAATATCAGGAATATTCTTAAAGCGTCACATTAATATATTAAGTCTAAATGTTTCTGAATCAGAAATAGAAAATGTTTCAAGATTTATCATTGTAGTAAATACAACTGAAAAATGGGTTCAGAATATTGTAGGACAAATTGAAAAACAAATTGAAGTTATAAAAGCATTTTATCATACAGATGAAGAAACAATTTATCTTGAAAATGCATTATTCAAAATTGCTTCGAGTTTGTTGTTTGATGAAAAACAAATTCAGAATATCATCAAAGAAAGTCAATCGACGATTGTAACAGTTTCAAGAGATTTCTTCGTGATTTCAAAATCAGGAAGACGTTCTGAAATTGAAGAATTATACGAAAAATTCAAACCATACGGAATTATGCAGTTTGTACGTTCCGGAAGAATTTCAGTTTCAAAAGAAAAAATGGAGATTTCGTCATTGTTAGAAACCTTCAAATAAACAATTAATATGTGATATTACATCATCACAATCAATTATAAATAAATTAATTACTAAATTTCATTTCATTAAATATTTTAAAACAAAATGGCAAATTATTTCAACACATTACCACTTAGATTACAATTAGAGCAACTTGGAGTTTGCGAATTTATGGAGCAGTCAGAGTTTGCAGACGGAATTTCAGCATTAGCAGGAAAAAAAGTTGTCATTGTAGGCTGTGGTGCACAAGGTTTGAATCAAGGTTTAAACATGAGAGATTCAGGTTTAGATATTTCTTACGCATTGCGTGCAGATGCAATTGCTGAAAAGAGAGCTTCATATAAAAATGCAACTGAAAATGGATTTAAAGTAGGTACTTATGAAGAGTTGATTCCAACAGCTGATTTAGTTTGTAATCTTACTCCGGACAAACAACACACATCTGTAGTAAATGCTATTATGCCATTAATGAAAAAAGATGCTACTTTAGCTTATTCTCACGGTTTTAACATTGTTGAAGAAGGAATGCAGATTCGTGAAGACCTTACAGTTATTATGTGTGCTCCTAAATGTCCAGGTTCTGAGGTTCGTGAAGAATATAAAAGAGGTTTTGGTGTGCCAACACTTATTGCAGTTCACCCGGAAAACGATCCAAACGGATTTGGTTTAGATCAGGCAAAAGCTTACGCTGTAGCAACTGGAGGACACAAAGCAGGAGTTTTAAGATCATCTTTCGTAGCTGAAGTAAAATCAGATTTAATGGGTGAGCAGACTATCCTTTGCGGATTGTTGCAAACTGGATCTATTTTATGTTTTGATAAAATGGTTGAAAAAGGAATCGATCCTGCATACGCTTCAAAATTAATTCAATACGGATGGGAAACTATCACTGAGGCTTTAAAACACGGTGGAATCACCAACATGATGGATCGTTTAAATAATCCTTCTAAAATTGAAGCTTACGAATTGGCAGAAGAATTGAAAGACATCATGCGTCCGTTATTCCAAAAACACCAGGATGATATTATTTCTGGAGAATTCTCTAGAACTATGATGATTGACTGGGCAAATGATGATGTTAATTTATTGAAATGGAGAGCTGCAACGGGAGAAACTAACTTCGAAAAAACAGCTCCACAGGAAGCTCCAATCTCAGAGCAGGAATATTTTGATAATGGAGTTTTAATGATTGCTATGGTAAAAGCTGGTGTTGAATTGGCTTTTGAAACAATGACAGAGGCAGGAATCATCGAAGAATCAGCTTATTATGAGTCATTACACGAATTGCCATTAATTGCAAACACAATCGCAAGAAAGAAATTATTCGAAATGAACCGCGTAATTTCTGATACAGCTGAGTACGGATGTTATTTATTCGATCACGCATGTAAGCCATTGTTGACAGAATTCATGAAAAAAGTAGAAACAAATATTATTGGTAAACCATTTTCAACTTCAAATGGAGTAGATAATAATGTTTTAATTGCTGTAAACAAAGAAATTCGTCAGCATCCAATCGAAGAAGTAGGAGCTTGGTTAAGAGAGTCTATGACGGCGATGAAAAAAATTGTATAATAAATTTGGGAATTTCCACACATTCCGAATGTGATGGATTTTGCTCTGTATCAATGTTTTAAATTAATATTTTGAATTAGTAAGCACTTATTAAGAAAAATAGATATAGATGCATATTGCATTCACTTAACTTAGTGAGATGGTGAAGTTAAGTGAAGCTGATCCCGAAAATGGGGTATATTTTTTACTTAAAAAAAATATACTTGTTGAAATTTCTATTTTAATTAATAAAGATGCTGCTATTTTCAAAATAGGTAAAGTATTGTAATGCAGAATTACGAAATTAATTGTTATTGAAATTTGTTAAATAAAAAGGTATGATAATTCTTTGTCATACCTTTTTTGCGATTTAGATTTTTTTCTAAATCGTCTTTTTTTAGAATAACTTTAAAAAAAACGTATATTTTATTTATTATATGTTTTTTTTATACAAAATTTATGAATTAAATAATTTTAAGAATAGACGCAGATTTAATACATTTATAAAAAAAAATTCCACAAAACTATGAGTTATTATAAAATTGAAAATTTAGAACAATATTTTAAACATTACAATAAGTCAATAAGAGAGCCAAGAAAATTTTGGGGAAAAATTGCCGAAGAAAATTTTACTTGGTACCAACAGTGGGAAAAAGTTGTTGATTTTAATATGGCCGATGCAGAAGTAAAATGGTTTACAGATGCAAAGGTTAACATTACAAAAAACTGTATCGATAGACACTTAAGCAAAAGAGGAGAAAAAACGGCTATTATTTTTGAACCAAATGATCCATCTGAAAGCGCTTTACATATAAGTTATAACGAATTATACGAACGAGTATCCAAAATGGCAAACGTTTTGCGCGAGCAGGGAGTTCGTAAAGGCGACCGCGTTTGTATTTATTTACCAATGATTCCGGAATTGGCAGTTTCTGTTTTGGCCTGCGCCAGAATTGGGGCAATTCACTCAGTAGTTTTTGCCGGATTTTCTGCTTCTGCAGTTTCTGCGAGAATTATCGACAGCGAATGTAAAATGGTAATTACTTCTGATGGAGGTTACAGAGGAAACAAAACAATTGATTTAAAAGGAATTGTTGATGAAGCTTTGGATACGTGTCCGTCAGTTTCTAAAGTTCTAGTTGTAAAAAGAACTAAAACTGAAGTTGCAATGAAAGAAGGACGTGACATTTGGTTACAGCCTTTATTAGACGCAGCTCTTGATAATAGTGTTGCAGAAATTATGGATGCCGAAGATCCGTTGTTTATTTTATATACTTCAGGATCAACAGGAAAACCAAAAGGAATGGTTCATACAACAGCTGGTTACATGGTATACACAGCATATACATTCAAAAATGTTTTCAGTTACGAAGAAAATGATATTTTCTGGTGTACTGCTGATATCGGATGGATTACCGGACACTCATATATTTTATACGGACCATTATTAAATGGTGCTACAACCGTAATTTTTGAAGGAGTTCCGTCTTATCCTGATTTTAGCCGTTTCTGGGATATTATCGAAAAACATAAAATCACACAATTTTATACAGCACCAACAGCAATTCGTTCATTAGCAAAAGAAAGTTTAGATTACATTCAAAAATATCCTTTAAAATCTCTTAAAGTTATTGGATCAGTTGGAGAACCAATCAACGAAGAAGCTTGGCACTGGTTCAACGACCACGTAGGAGATAAGAGATGTCCGGTTGTAGATACTTGGTGGCAGACAGAAACAGGTGGAATCATGATTTCGCCAATTGCTTTCGTAACACCAACAAAACCAACTTATGCCACTTTACCATTACCGGGAATTCAGCCGGTTTTAATGGATGAAAAACGTAATGAAATTGAAGGAAATCAAGTTGTGGGAAGTTTATGTATTAAATTCCCTTGGCCTGGAATCGCCAGAACTATCTGGAATGATCATGACCGTTACAAAGAAACCTATTTCTCTGCTTTCCCAGGAAAATACTTCACAGGAGATGGTGCATTACGTGATGAAGTTGGGTATTACAGAATTACGGGTAGAGTTGATGATGTTGTAATTGTTTCAGGACATAATTTAGGTACAGCGCCGATTGAAGATGCTATCAACGAACATCCTGCTGTTGCAGAATCTGCAATTGTTGGATTCCCTCACGATATTAAAGGAAACGCTTTATACGGTTATGTTATTTTGAAAGAAACCGGAGAAGTTAGAAATAAAGAGAATTTATCTAAAGAGATTAACCAATACATTGCAGATCACATTGGGCCAATTGCAAAATTAGATAAAATCCAATTCGTATCTGGTTTACCAAAAACACGTTCAGGAAAAATTATGCGTAGAATTTTGCGTAAAATCGCAGAAGGAGATTTCTCTAACTTTGGAGACACTACAACTTTGTTAAATCCGGAAATTGTTGATGAAATTAGTAAAGACAGGATTGCTTAATTTTGGAAATAAATAGTAATAAAAAATGCCTCTTATTTTTAAGAGGCATTTTTATTGTTGTTATAATCAACTTTGTCAAAGTTTTGAACTATGACAAAGTTTTACAGAGTCTATTTAATTCCCAAACGAGATTTCAATTTCAAAAACAAAAGCCCAATTTTATAAGCATCTTCTGCAGAAGAGTTTCTATCGCTTTTTGGGATTTTGTAAATTTCGCATAAATCGTTTAATGAAAACTGTTTGTCATTAATATCGGTTAATTTGCGGTACATAACATCAATATCAAGCGCTTCATTTTTTAATCTTCCACAATCCAGTCTTTCAAGGGCGGCGTTTAGCATTTCAATATCAAAATTGATATGATGGCCAACCAAAACCGCATTTCCGATAAAATTAATAAATGCTTCCAAAGCTTCAGCTTCAGGCATTTTATTCATTTTGCTTTCAATAATAAATTCATTAGAAATTCCATTTTCTTCCAGAAATTTATATTGAAGCAAAACAGCTTCGAAATTTTCCTTAATTACAATACTGTCATCAATAACAGCAAAGGCTCCCAAAGATAAAATAACGTCCTTGTTAGGATTTAAACCCGAAGTTTCGGTTGACAAAACCACAAATTTGTTTGGTTTTGCTTCAAGTTTTGTTAAGTAATCTTTCCAGAATTCCGGATATTCCTTATTAATGTTTTTAATCCAGTCTAGCATATTTACGAGAATTGCGTCAGTTGAAATTTACTCTTAATCAGTTCTTCAAGGTCTTTCATAGGAGATAAAGCATTTTTTAATTTCTCTTTATCTGTTTTAGACATTTCTCGTAAATTGATATATTGCCCTGAATCGTCATTTTTTAAACCCTCAACTGTTCTAAACTTAGAAAGCGTTAAAAATGCTTCGGCACAGCTTAAATATATTTCAGCGTTTTTAGAGTCGGTGATTGCTAATTGTTTGAATCTTAAATATGTATTTTTAATTCCTTTAATATTGGCACTCAAAATTAATAAACGTGCACTGTCAATAAGCGGCATTAAAGCACGTGTTTTAATATCAAATTTGCCTTTCTGCGGACCTTCTTCTTCGATAATGAATTTTTTAAAGAAACTTAAAGGAGAATTTCTTCTCAAAGCATCATTTCCTAAAAAGTCAAAGAATAAAGTATTGTTTACAGCATTTTTAAATACCACATTTTCGATAACTTCTTCGATTTTTGGTTCACCAATTACAATCTCGTAATCAAAGAAAATACTGCTTAGATCGTTACTGTTTTCACCTGGAGTATTCATCCAGCTGTTGTATTGTTTTGTCCAGTCGCTCAATGATTTACACCAAAGCATATTGCTTCCCATATGTCCGTTTGGACAATAGTCATATCCTACTTTTTCAAGGATTGCAGTTGCTCTTTTTGCTAATCTTAAAAAATAATCTTTTACTTCTCTGTATTTTTCCGGAGCAACATCTTCAAAAACCAAAATACTGTCCTGATCTGTCAGTAAAAGCTGTTCCTTACGTCCTTGACTACCAATACTTAACCATGCAAATCTGGCAGGAGGGGAGCCTAAATCTAAAATTGATAATTCTACAGCACGTTTTATAATAGCAAGGTTAATTTCACTTGCAATATTGCTAACATGAGAAATAGGAATATTTTTTTGAATCGAATTCTGAATCAAATCAGATAATCGATCGCGAATTTGTTTTAAATCTTTTGGCAGCTGTGAACGCTTAATTTCTTTAATTAAGACACCAGGGTTACTGGCTTGAGCTACAATAAGATCGTGCTCAGAAATAATTCCTTTTACAGAAGATTTGCTGGTACCGTCTTTAGTAACGCATAAGTGAGAAACATTGTGCTTTAGCATTAAAAGCTGGGCCTCGGCTAAAGAAACATTTTCAAGGACAGTAACAACAGGTGATGACATGATTTTGTCAATTGTTTCGGTAATAGGATAACGACCGGTTGCAATTTTAGATGATAAATCGGCATGTGTTACAATACCAATCGGGTGATTTTTTTCACAAACTATAATATTGTCTACCATCGATTCTGTCATTAAAATCGCAACATCTTTAATAATGTGCTGAGATTCTGTAGTTAATGGTGAATTATTATAGGCAAGCGATTGTATGTACTGCATTTCAGACTGCTGATCGATATAAGTGCCATTCGTATCTAATTTACCGTTAGAACGTGCATTATCTTTCGTATGTCTGGAATTCATGGCAAAACTTTCCAATAAAAAGTTTAAAACATCTGAATTATTAGCTACAAAAGGACGGAAAACAGCAATAGGAATTGCATATACAATACTTTCTTCGCGAGCTTTTGCTGTCATCATATAGTTATTTTTGGCAAAAAACGGACGTAAACCAAAAATATCTCCTTCGTGGCATTTATTTATAATAGTTTCCTCAGCATCAGCAATTGTTGTTAAATTAATGATACCAGAGGCCACAACATAAAAGCTGTCGTGCAATGGATCATTATTTTGAAACAATACTGCATGTTTTTCTAAATTAATGACACGAATATTGGTAGCAATATCTGATAATTCCTGAAAAGTTAAATTATCAAACGGCGGGTATTCTTTTAAAAAATCAGCAATATGCTCAGCAATTGTATTCATATAAGTGATAATATTTTTTAAAATATTCAATGTAAAAATAATAAAATAAACTCTTACAATGAAAGCATCTTGATCAGAATCTGATTATTTTAAAGAAATGTTAAGAATTACTGAATTCAAGGCTTTAAAATGTTTTTTTGTTATTTCAATTTTGAATAATTATTTGATTTGTATGATTTTAAGTTTTTCTATCTGGTGATTTATTATTCTAAAATGTTCATTTTTAATTAATTTTTTTTATTCCAATTCAAATATGAGAGTATGACCAAATTGAAATATGATAATCGAATATCTGAAGCAAATATTGTACGGGATTTCATAATTTTCTATTTTACATAATATAAATTATAGTTCATTTGTGATATAACTTATTAACTATTACAAATGGCTTTAAAACGTTCCTCTTTAGAGAATTACACGCTATTACTTGTAGAACTAAACAAGATGCGTCACACAAACTTTAATGCAAAAACATTTTTGAAAAAAATGCGTCCATTTTGCAAAACCTCACATTTAAAGTTCAAAACATTATTTCTAAGAATCCGTGGTTCAAATATAGGAATTACAATTAAAGTTTGTACGGATTGCTTTATAGTAACTCAATCTTTTTGCGTTCACGAATTTATTTTTTACTGCAATTCTCAGAAAACGCTTATTTCAAAACTCCTTAAACATAATCTTCTAATACCTTAATATATGTCTACAATTTTACTTTTAATCCAAAAACGAGAAAATTTGCTTTTGGAATTGTCGGGATTAAATCATGATTTAAATGAGTATTCAAAAAATCCTGTAGAGACTGTCGATTTACTTGGTTTAAAGTATCAGCATGATTTTACAATGAGAGAAATTAAAAATGTTGGTCAGCAGATTAATGTTTTTTTTAATTCTCAGATTTCAAATTATCAGCAGAAATTTTTTGAAGTCGAAAAGAAAATAACTGAGGCGATATCAAAGAAAGAATTTACAATACATGATTTACCAAAAAATCATTATTCACTTTGGCAGGATTCGGAAAATTAATTTTTTGCTACTCCCCTTTCGATTTTTTAATTGTTGCCGTAGGGTATAACGGCAACTAACTCACTCAAAACCTACTAAAAACAATGATTTCATATAGAGAAAGGCATCAAGCCCAAACCAAATTCAAAAACAATAATTTAAAACCTACTCTTATAAATATTGACTACTTAATTATCAATTTAGAGGGTCAACCGTTTGGAGAATTTCCTGAACATTCAAAGTTTCGTTTAAAACCTTACGAATATGGAACTAAGATTTTTGAGCTAAGAGCAGACCTATATTATGAAGATTTAAAAATCGGTATTTATACAGCAAAACCACGTTCTGCAATTATGAGCGAACAATTTGCACAGCTTCAATTTGAAAACAATCTATTTTATACATTATCTAACGACGCTTTAAAAGGTGTCATAAATGCTTTTTGCGATGAAACGAACTACTTATTTAAGTCTGTTAATAGACTGGATATTTGCCTTGACAAGTCTGATATCAACAATTCTTACCGTAATTTATATAGTAATGTGGTTGCAGGTAACTACCTTATTTCAGGTCGTCCAAAAAATTTACAAAGCTATTTTGAAACGTACAAAGGAAAATCAATACTTAACGGTTTCCAAATAGGAAAAAGAACATCAGACAAAATAATACGATGCTATAATAAAACTCTGTCTTTGCAATTAACTGAAAAGCCATACATAAACGAATATTACGCAAATAATGGTTTGAAAAATGACAATGTTTGGCGTTTTGAATATCAGTTAAATTCAGCGTTTTTCAGAGGTCTTAACGAACATTCGAAAGGAAATTTAAATATCAGTCAGGCAATGACTTGGGGTATTTTTGATAAAGCAAATCTTTATGAGTTGTTAAAAATTGCAAATAAAGGTTTTTTTGAACTTCGTGAGAATACTGGTAAAAGTCAAATCAATAAAGAAAAGCAAATAGTTTTGTTTGATTTTGATTTTTTACAATCCCAAATTACCAAATTCAATCCTATAATCAAACGCTTGAAAAAGGTTGTTCTTTCTTCTACAACCATTAAAAAACGTCTTGCAAAATCTCTATTTAGAGAATATTACGCAAACAATCAGGATATATCTTATATCGTTGCTCTAAATCTTTTACTTGAAGATTTAGACATGATTACCGAAAAACCACTTATAAATTGGTTCAAAAACAAATTGCATTTCTATATGCATGAGTTTAGAACAAAGGAAAAATTAGTAAATGATTTTGACTTTGAATTATTCCACGAACATCAACTTTTATTTTTATAAGCCATGAAAACACAGAATACAAGCCAAAAAGTTACCAAAACTCAATTAATGCATATTCTTGAAGTCAGTTATCCGACGGCAAGAAAAGAGTATCAAATCATATTAGATAGTCTTGCACTAAAAAGGAAATACTTAATGATTTCTGATTTAATTGAGTACAAAATTCTTTCTTAAAATGGTAAAAAATAGAAAAAATTAGAAAGGAATAGAAAGAATTAGAAAGCGCCAAATAATAGTTGCAATAACCTTTGTGAAAGAAATTTAAACAAATAAAATTTATAACAAATGAAAATTGCAACTATTACAGGCGTTACAAAATCGCCAGAACTACAAGTAACAAAAGCAATCGGTGCTTTGATTCTTTCAAGTGATGTGGCTTTATCAGCTTTAACTACTGAAAAAATCAGTATTTACATTGAACGTGGAAACGGCTCGAATGTCATTTTAGCAAACAAAGTGTTGCTTAAAGATTTCATTTTAGCAAGTACCTACGGAACTGAAAACACTCAATCGGATGCTGATAATGCTATGATTGCATTATGTGAATTGGCAGACGAAGGTTCAATTTATCTTGCAGATAAAGAGAGTATTAAAATTACTCTTGAAGATTTGATTGCAGATAAACGATACGATTTACACGGTATTGAAGAACCGCAACAAACCAACAATTTATTTTTCTTCGAACAAAAATCTGTTGCTTCTGAGGAGTTCAACAAAAAAATCGATGTTCAGGGATTTGATTTGGCAGTCATGACTGTTGACGATTCAGTAAGTGATTTGTCTTACCAGTACTCAAATGGTCAGGTTGTAAAATATCTGCCATTCGAATTGCAGACTTTAAGCCGTGACATTGACCCAATCCAAGCTGTACTTTCAGACGGAAAAGTTGTTCAGGGTTTAACTGATAGATTAACCTTGCCTTTAGTGGCTGTTGTTGGTATTGAAATCAATAAGTCGCAAGGCTCAATTATTAATTTCGTCGTAAGATGTTTAAAAACTGTGTAAAATATGGGATTCTTTAAAAAAATTGGTCAATCCATTAAGAAAAACGTCTCTTTTAAAAACTTGGTAAAGGTTGCTACTACTGCCGTTGGTTTTGTACCTGGCTTTGGTGGGATTGCTCAGCAGGCAATAGAAAAAGTTACTGATTCAGTAGAGGCTAGAAAACAGCAAAAACGTGCGGAAGCCGAAGGTAAACAAGCGGAAGCTGATGCTTGGAGTGCTAAAGCAAAACAATTAGAACAACAGTTAGCAGATGGTACTGGTGCAATAGTAAATGCTGGTTCAAATATGTTTGCAAAATCAGTGGTAAAGGGTGTTAATGATGGTTTGTCAGATGGTGTTGTACAAGCTTCGGGGCAAATTGGTGCTACTGTCGTAAGTTCAACTATTAAAGTTTGGTTTGAAAGAAATTGGAAAATTGTTATTGGTGCTGTCGCTGGTCTTATTGCATTGATTTGGTTTTTAAGACGTGACCGCAATAATTCAGGCAGAAGAGTTGCTCGAAAAAGATAGCAAGCCGAAAAATTACTATCGAATCTATCTTATTGTATTTCTGATAGATTCGGCAGTAATCATAGTAAAAAAACTGACTGAAATTATATTATTAATTAAACACATTATAAAGTAATGGCACAAAATAGAAAGAATTCTAATAATCAGAATTACAACAATAATAAACAACAAAGCGTAAAGCATTCGGGAGCAAAGTATACCACTTATACTCCTGTTTCGGGGCCTAATCAAGGTGTAGAACAACACTTAACAACTGGTTGGAGATTATCAAAAGGCGAATTAATTGCAATTAAGTGCGTAACCACAACAAAATCAAATCTTTCAGATAAAGGTTGGTTCGGTTCTGTAGCATGCACTTTTACAAACACAAAAACTGGTGTTCAGTCTTTTCATTGGGGAACAATGCAGAAAAACGGCGGTAAAGTTGTAATTGACAGTATGGCGTTTGTAATTAATCCACGTGCAAAAAACGGTGGTTACGCTGGTACGTTTATCCGTTCGAACTAATGTTTAGGTTTATATTAAAGTTCCTCCCTCTTATACTTCATGAGGGAGTTGATTTACTCAAAGAACATTTAGAAAAAAGAAAACAATTAAAACAAAATAAGTTATGAAAAATTTGAAAGGAATTGTTTCGATAATTGGTATTATCGTGAAATATGGTGCGGTTGTAACTGCAATTTTAAAAGGTATTCAGGTTGTATCTGATGAATTAAGTAAGCTTGATTTTGGAAAGGATGAACCGCAATTACCTGCTAAACCTCAAACTGTAGAAGAAAATGAGTAGTTTTTTAGGTCGTAAGGATAAATCAAGGGGTATCCGCAATAATAATCCGGGCAATTTACGTTTTGTTGCGTCTAATAATTGGCTTGGAAAAATACCTTACGTAGAAAATACGGATGCCGATAAAGCCTTTGAGCAGTTTACAGAAATCAAATATGGTATTCGTGCAATGTTACGTGTTGTTATTAATAATATAGATAAAGGCAATGATACTGTTACTAAGATAATTACTCGTTATGCACCTCCTTTCGAAAATGATACAAAAGCTTATATAAGTGGTGTGTCTAAGGCGCTTGGGTTGCATCCTGACGAAAAGATTACAAATGTCGATGCTGTATTTTTAATAACTATTGCTAGAGCAATAATCAAACATGAGGTTGGAACAGATGCTTCTCTTGTTTTGGATTCGGACATACAAGATGCGATTGATGTTATCGGAACTTTTAATCTTAATAACGTTACGGTAACGGCTAAAAAGAAATTCAAATTTAATTATTTGATTATTCCCGTACTGCTTTTTTTTTATACTGTTTACAGCGTTACAGTCTAAACAAACGCCCAAAACGATAAAAATTATTAATTCAAAATTTAAACAAGATGTTAGATAAAATCAAACTTTTTTACGCAAACAATAAAACTATTGCAAATGTTGTATTAGTTGCTTTAGCAGGATTCTTAGCTTATAAATTATTTAAGAAAAAATAATTATGGCTCAAAGAGAGATAGTTAATAGAACAAAGAGCCAAGCCAATACTGTTTGGCTCTTTGATTTTCTGCAGAAATATTGGCTTTTATGTGTTGGTATCATTGTGTGTTATCCATTATTGAGAAAATGGTATGCTAAATTCACACAAGATGCTGAAGAAAAAGCTTTGGAAGATGCGGAAAAAGATTTAAAAATTGCTGTTTCTAACCCAATGACGAAAGAAATTGAATTGAACAAAATTACACTTCGTAAGGAAGTTCATAACATAGCAGAATCTTTAGCTGTTTGGTTGGGAACAAATAAGCAAACAAAAGACGCTCCTTGGTATACTTGGATAACTGAACCAATGTCGAATTTCGAAAATGAAAAAGAGACAATTAATGAGTTATTAAAAGTAAAGCAAGTTACAACTGTTCCTTTAGTAATTGGCTGTTATTATGTTATTACAAGACGTGATTTAAAAGCTGATTTGAAAAAATATTTATCAACTTCGGACTTGAAAAAAGTTCCGTTATTTAATTAATCAAGTATGAATTTTATTCAATATATAGATGATTCTTACGCAGTTAAGGTAAAAGAGATTAATTCATCAGAAGGTTTTTATATAAATGGTATTCAAACACCATTTTTTATATTATCTGTCTTTATTGGTAATAAGCGTGTTACTGGTGTGGAGTTTAACAATTATGATAGTTTACCTATGCTGTCTGTTATTAATGATTTAGGTAATATAGATTTAAATGTAATTCCTCAAAATTATTTTGCTACCGCTTTTACAGAAATTTATTTTAATATTCCTTTTGGTGGCGATTCTGCTAGTGTAGAGATTTCAAATTTTAGTGATTTTCAAACAAAACCGTTAAGGTATCTTAAAGAATATAAATTACCTCAATTTAGATTAGATGGCAGATTTTCTCAGGGTTCAGGTTATCAATTTGATACTAGGGTTTATTCGATGCTTAATATTGGTACTATTCAGGCGGATAATAAATTTTATGTAAATAGTTATGATACTTATTTAAATCATACTCATTTAGATACGATTTATTATCAAGGGCAAACTGTTAATTATCTTCAAAATGGATATAATTTAGTTAATAGTTTTCCAGTTCAAAATAATGGTAGTATCATTCAATTTGGTGATTTTTATGTAAAAATGACAACAAACAAAACTTCCTATCCTTATGGTTTGAGAATTTACATTTTTACAGATATTCGAACAAATGAATTTTGGATTATTGTTAATTACGTAGAACAAGGCACAAGCTTAATCAAAAAAGCTGAATTCGATATTTCAACATTTGTTTGTGTAAACGGTGGTTTCAAAATTAAGAATCTACTTCAAGATGTAGAGATTCAAATCAGCAATGTTTATGGCTAATACTACTCCAACACCTTACAGCTGTACAATCTTTAATAAAGATAAATCTATAAGACCTATTAAAATTGAGTTTTGTAAATCAATATTTTACTTACATAACTGGTGTAAGAGTATCAAATTTGATTATCATTATATTAATATTTACAACCGTAAAACTGGTAAGTATATTTCAAGACAATACTTTAATGAGTATATAATAGATAGGCCTTTGTATTAATTTACAAAGGCTTATCTGTCTAGTAAGCTAATTTTTTCTATAATATCAATGTATTTATCAATTACATACAATTCAAGTCCACAAGCCAACCTTAAATAAGTTCCATTATCTAGTTCTTTTAAGCATGTTATGTGAGGTATTAATACCATGTAAGTATTAATAATCTTTACGGTATAATTTGGATTTGCTTTTTTTACAGCAGTTAGAAATGCTTTTCCTGAATCTTTAGGGTCAATCTGATTTACAATAATGCCTTTCATTTTCTTTTTTTATAAATATTAATATTAGAATGAATTAGAAAAACTAAAGGTATAATTATTTATTCTTTTATAGCAATTGACAAAGTGAAATTAAAATTATTGGCATTATATTTGAAAATCTTTAGTAATTATAAACTCACAAATATAACCACATGAAAAAAAATACTTTATTAAAAATTTTAATTGGATTAGTGGCGGTTCTTATAGTTCTCGTTTCATTGTCATTTATTGATTCTCATCGTGATTTCGAGGAACAGTTAAAAATTGAGAAAGGAATCGATTCTGTTTTTCAAAATGATGCAAAACAGAAATATCTTCATGATTTAACTATTAAAAACAGACAGTTAAGGAATTCTTGGACAGAATATATTGGTGTTAAGACTAATGACTATACTTATTACGAAGTTGGTGGTGTTGAAAATTTAAAAATTACTTGCACTAATGATACTCCATATAAGTTAGACGTGGTTTATGTTACTGTTTGTTATATTATCGATAATGGAACATGTTTCAAGACTGAGGATGTAACTTTTAATAATGTTCCTCCAAATTCTCAAATGTCTGTCGATGCTCCAAATTCTTCTAGAGGTAAAAAAATAAGTTTGGATATATTAGAAATCTATAGTGATGATTTGAATTTCTTATACAATCTTACTACACCTTTGCCAAATGGAACAAACGACCCTTACTTTTCAAAGCAAAGGCATAGATAGAAATCAATAAATAAACCCCAATAAAACGGGGTTTTTTTATGTCCATATTTTTTTTATACCTTTAGATTTCTACAAAATAGTGCTAAAAATTGATGTTGATAAAGTTGTTAACATCTTCTTGGACATACTGCAAATCATACTATAAATTATAGTTCAAATTGAATACACCAGAAAAGGGCGTTATTCGTATAATTTGTTCAGTATTAGCTCTTTTGGTACTAAATCATTTCCGCCACGTTTTGTAAATTGTAAAACGCCGTCTTCAATAATTAATACTGCACTTGAACCCGATCCGTCTTTGTCTGTAAGTTTTATTTGAGCTCTGTCGCCTAATGGATAAACATATCCGGTAACATCCAGGACTCCAGAATTTAATTCTGCATGATCGCTTATAACTTCTGCAGTTCCGGAAATCATATAATTTGACTGAGCCATTGTAATTTTAAAAAAATATTCCTTTTTACAGTCTTTGCATTTTTTTGAACCCCATGTGCCGCTAAATGTATTGGTTTGTGAATAAGATTGAAAATTGATAAGAATCAATAATAAAAGGAATTTTTTCATATTTTTTAGAAGCATATATTTTTACTCAAATATAAACGAAAAAAGCATCACAACTAAATCTGTGATGCTTCATTTTTCTCATATTTGAAAATTTATTTTATTTTTTTCAAATAAACGGATTTTCCGTTAAGTGAAACTTCAATCTGATTTGTTTTATCAGAGAAAGTTGTACGCAGAACATTTCCTTTAAAAACGGTAATATCGCCGTAAACTTTTCCGGTTTCATCAGAAACATATTCAAAGAGCAATTTTTTGTTGTCTGGTTCAAGACCTAATTTATAGCTTGAAAATTTAGTTCCTGATAAATCAAATTCCTGTTGAGAATCAATAATTTTTCCATCAATATAAAAATTGGTAATCGATTTATTTAAAGTGATATCGGGATAATACTGATTCACTTTTTGTAACAATTGATACTGTTCAACGCTGACATCTTCTTTTTTTGAAGAAACTGTCTGTGCAAATGAAATGGATGTAAAAATAAGGGCTGATAATAAAATGTATTTCTTCATATTTTCTAATTTTTAGGTTAATAAGATCTATTTTACATAATAAATGCATTAAATATCTACTACAAGATATGAAATCTTTACCTTTGCAGGAAATTATATGCCCTTTTTTAAGAAAATGACAACAAAAAAATACATTCAGCTTATCCTTATTTTAGGTTCTTTAACCGCACTTGGCCCTTTTTCAATCGATATGTATTTACCTGGTTTCTCTGATATTGCAGCAGATTTGAATACATCTGTTGCGAAAGTTTCTATGAGTTTATCCAGTTATTTTATTGGTATTTCTGCCGGACAGTTGCTTTATGGACCATTATTAGACCGTTTTGGACGCAAAAAACCTTTATTTTTAGGATTGATGGTCTATATTCTGGCTTCTTTAGGATGTGTTTTTGTAAAAGATATTGATTCTTTTATTTTCTTACGTTTTGTTCAGGCTATCGGAAGCTGTGCCGCAACGGTTGCTTCTGTAGCAATGGTTCGTGATTTATTTCCTGTAAAAGATATCCCAAAAGTATTTTCTCTTTTAATGCTTGTTTTAGGGCTTTCACCAATGCTGGCGCCTACAATTGGCGGTTATGTAACCGAAGATTATGGCTGGCATACTGTGTTTGTTATATTATTATTTATGGGAACTGCTATTTTGATAGCTTCACAAGTTGGTCTTCCTAATAGTTATAAACCGGATAGTTCGATTTCGCTTAAACCTAAACCTATAATTACCAACTTTTTAAATGTGCTGAAAGAGCCTCAGTTTTATACGTATGCATTTACGGGTGCAATAGCTTTTTCTGGATTATTTACTTATGTAGCAGCCTCTCCTATTATTTTTATGAATATTTATCATGTAGACGCTAAAACATACGGATGGATTTTTGCCTTTATGTCGGTTAGTTTTATTGGCTCAAGTCAGCTAAATTCTCTTTTGCTAAAGAAATTTTCAAGCGAACAAATGATTTTTACGGCTTTGATTATGCAGTCTGTAATTAGTATTGTTTTTCTGGTACTTTCAGTAAACAACTTATTAGGATTATATCAAACAATTGTAATGTTGTTTTTGTTTTTAGGCTGTTTGGGAATTTCAAATCCAAATACGGCTGGATTAACGATGGCGCCTTTTGCAAAAAATGCCGGAAGCGCATCTGCATTGATGGGTGCAATTCAATTAGGTTTGGGAGCGTTGGCTTCGTTTGCTGTTGGGGTTTTCGTTAAAGATTCTGTAGCGCCTATGGTTTTAATTATGACCGTAACAACAATTATTGCTTTTATAGTTTTAAATATCGGAAGACGTTTTATCAAAAATAAAGTCGAAGTTTCTGAAAATGATGATACTGTAGTTGGACATTAAATTTTAAGAAATTCCAAAATTTAAATTCCAAATTCCAACTTTTGTTATAGAATATAAAAAAGCCAGAATCTCGATTCTGGCTTTTTTATTGGAATTTGGAATTTAAAAATTGAAACTTAATCTTTTTATTCCATTTGTTGTTTTTTATCAGGTCTGATAATCATTCTAAGAGATTGATCTCTTGCAAAATAAGCCACCATCCAGTTCCAGAAAGTGTTTAATCTGTTTCTGTATGTAATTAAAGAAATTAAGTGAATAAACAACCAGATGATCCAGGCAAAGAATCCTTTAAAATGCCATTTTGGACTTGGTAGATCTACTACTGCTTTAGCTTTTCCAATAATTGCCATTGAACCTTTATCTTTGTATACAAATGGTTTAAGTGTTTTGTTCTTAACCATTGCTTTAAAGTTATGAGCTAAATTTAATCCCTGCTGAATAGCAACCTGAGCCACTTGCGGGTGTCCGTCAGGGAAATTTTTATCTCCGGCTAAAATAGCCGTATCTCCAATTGCGTAGATATTTTCTAAACCGTTTACTTTATTATATTGATCTGTTGCCATACGGCGGCCGCGGCCGTAGCTTTCTTTAGGAATTCCGTCAAAAAGTTTTGCAGAAACTCCGGCAGCCCAAATTAAGTTTTTCGTTTTAATGGTTTCTCCGTTTTCAAAATGCACAGTATCATCAACATAATCAACAACACGAGTATGCAATTTTACTACAACGCCTAATTTTGTAAGCGCATCAAGAGTATCTTTTTGAGATTCCTTGCTCATTGGTGCTAAAAGTGCATCACCGCCATCAACTAAATAAACATTGCTGGCAGATGTTTCTAATTCCGGATATTCCTTTAAAAGAATACTTTTTCTCATTTCGGCAAACATTCCTGAAACTTCCACGCCTGTTGGTCCTCCACCGGCAACAACGATCGTTAACAATTTACGACGTTTGCGGATATCTTTGCAAATGGCAGCTTTTTCCAGGTTTTTAAGCAATGCATTTCGCATTTCGATGGCATCATTTAAAGTTTTCATCGGAATAGCGTTTTTCATTACGTTTTCCATGCCAAAATAACTTGTTTCGGCACCTGTAGCAAAAACTAATTTATCGTATGATAATTCGCCATTACTTAATATAATCTTGTTTTCAGCAGGAACTACAGATATTAATTCGCCTAAACGAAACTGAAGGTTTTTTTTACCTGCAAAGAATTTTCTAAAAGGATAACTAATACTTGAAGGTTCTAAGAAAGCAGTTGCAACCTGATATATAAGCGGTGGAAAAAAATTGTAATTATTCTTGTCTACAAGGGTTACTTGTATGTCTGGGTGGTTTACAAGTTCTTTTGCAAGATTAATTCCGGCAAAACCACCTCCAATTATGACTATGTTCATATATGTTGTGGGTTTAGTAGTATTATGAGAAAAACTCTCTGTATAAATTTAACATTTATAATTCTAAATAAAAAGTCATTTAAGGTTTTCTTTAAGCTGCTTAAAATTAATTTATGATTTTAAGTTTCATCATAATATCAGTTTGTTCATCATTACCTAATCTAAAAATATGTTTGTCAAATTCAACAAAACCATTTTTTTTATAAAAACTTAAAGCTCTGTGGTTTTCTTCCCAGACGCCCAGCCATACGTAATGTGATTTTTTGATTTTTGCTATTTCTATAGCTTTCTCATACAGTAATTGCCCGACTTTTTTGCCATGAAATTCTTTTGAAACGTAAATTCGTTCAATTTCAAGGGATTTTTGGTCTTTTAATTCAGTTTGAGAATCTCCGAAGTTTATTTTTAAATAGCCAATTACTTTATCATCAAGAACTGCAAAATAAAATTCGGAGTCGGGATTGGATAATTCTGAGGTCAATTTTTCTGCAGAAAAACTTTCCTCTAAATATTTTTTCATGTTTTCTTCAGAATTAACTTCTGAAAAAGTTTCCTGAAAAGTCTGTCGGCCAATTTTTTGTAATTGGTCAATTTCGTTAAGTGAAATCTTCTCTATTTGAATATCTGCCATTCTGATTTATGTTGTCATTTAGGGTTAAAATTCCTTATAAATTTACAACATAAATTGGCATTTTTATTGGAGTTACGGCTTACTTTTTGAATTTTTTAACAGGTTTTTCAACTACATCGATTTTGTTTTGCAGTACATAATTGGCAAGTAATTTTTCAATCAGTTCTTCTTTGGTAAGATGATGAAAAACCGTTTTTACTTTTGTTTTTAAATCTGCCGAAATATCGTGATTTGGTTTTGTTTTAAAGATTTGTTTCGCCCATAAAAGCGTATTGTTTTCTTCGATACTTAATACAGATGGCTTTTCGAATTTAGAAAAAGTAAGACCTAATTCTCTTTCAAAATCGGCAATTTCAAAAACTTCTTCTTCCTGTAAAACAGTTAAAGAAAGTCCTTTTGCCCCTGCCCTTGCGGTTCTTCCGCTTCTGTGAACATACGTTTCATAAGCATCCGGCAAATGATAGTTTACAACATAAGATATTTCTTTTACGTCGATTCCTCTCGCCGCTAAATCAGTTGCTACGAGTATATTAATATGTCCTTCGCGGAATTGCTCCATAATTCTGTCACGAATTCCCTGCGTAAGACTTCCGTGAATGGCGCCCGACGAAAAACGATTTATAGCCAGATTTTTAGCTAATTTGTTTACGGCTGCTTTTGTTTTACAGAAAATAATACCGCGTTCTCCTTCTCTTGAATTTAAAAAATGCATTAAAACATCTAATTTTTCGATAGGATCTACTACAATATATTGGTGATCAATTCCTTCGTTACCAACAATTTCCATATTGGCACTTACCTGAACTACATTTTTATTCAGATAGTTTTGAACCAATTGTTTGATAGTTCCCGGTAAAGTTGCTGAAAATAATAAAGTGCGGTGTTTTTTAGGAATTTCGGCTAAAATTTCATCCAGACTTTCTTTTAGAATCGAAACCATTTCATCGGCCTCGTCTAAAACTAAATATTGGGTTTGTTTTAAATCAATTGCTTTTCTCTGAATCAAATCGATTAAACGTCCCGGCGTAGCAACTACAATGTGTGTTGGCGATGTAAGACGTTCAATTTGAGGTTTAATTGGAATTCCGCCACAAGTCGCAGCAATTGAAATGTTTGGAATATATTTTGAAAAATCTTCTAAGTTTCTAAAAATCTGAAGACCTAATTCTCTCGTTGGAACTAAAATCACAGCCTGAACAGCAGTTGATTTAGTGTCAATTAATTGTAATAAAGGCAGTCCGAAAGCGGCAGTTTTTCCGGTTCCGGTTTTGGCTAAACCTATAACATCATGGTTTTCAGATAATAAAAGCGGAATTGTTTTTTGCTGAATTTCAGTTGGTTCAACAATATTTAATTCGCTTAATGCTTTTAAAATTGGTTCTGAAAGTCCTAATGTTGAGAATTGTTTAGACATATTTTTATTTTAGATTTTAGAGTTCTGATTTTAGATTTGCCACAGATTACTCAGATTTAAATGATTTTATTATTTTGACAAAGGAGAAATTACATCCTATATTCTACAAAATCTGTATAATTCTAGTGTAATTTCTCCTCTCCGAAGTGACTGAATGCTGAAACTTCTAACTTTTAACAGTTAACATTTAACTTAAAAAAATCAATCCGGTTCGTTCATGATTTTTTCGCGGTATTTTTTACCTATTAATAACGTCAGTCTTTGTTTGTAATCGTCTAAAAGCCATTCGCGGTAGTTTTTACTACATTGGCTTAAACATTTAGCAAAACGTTTTATACGATCTTCGATGTCGTCTTCCAGCTCTTTTGAAAGTGCTTTGGCTTCCGGCAGTAATTCTGTATTATCTACACACATGGCAGCGTGTTGTTCTAATGACTTATCTAAAACAATTTTAGAACGTAAATTTTGCTTAATTGCCTGTTTGTGTTCTTCATCAACATCAAAAGTAACATCAGCTGTTTTACTGAATTTTGCTCGTAATTCAGGCGGCATGCTGTACTTGAAATACATTTCGATTTCGGTATCGTCTCTCAGGTTTTCCAAATAGAATTCTGGAGATTTAAAGATATGCTGCCAGTTTACAGGATCGCTCCATAAACCAAAACGAGCGGCATTATTACCCAAATCAATAACGGTAAACTCATCTTTCCCAGGTAATTTACGAGATCCACGACCAATCATCTGGAAATAAAGTGTTAACGATTTTGTTGCTCTGTTTAAAATAATAGTTTCAACCGTTGGCTCATCAAAACCGGTAGTTAAGATTCCAACCGAAGTTAAAATCGCATCCGGTGTTTTCTTAAACCATTGTAAAATATCTTTACGTTCTTCAGAGCTGCTTGTGTTATCAAGGTGTCTGATGTCGTAACCTGCTTCTCTAAAAGTATCATAAACGTATAATGAAGTATGAATACCGTTATTGAAAATCAAAGTCTTTTTACCCAAAGAACGTTCTGTGTAAGCATGAAGCAGTTTTTCCTGCATTAAAGAATTGGTATACAAATCATCAGAAGATTTTACAGTATAATCTCCGTTGATACCTACTTTTAATGAAGTCAAACCTACATCGTAGCTGTATGTTGTTGCTCTGGCAAGGAATCCTTTGTCGATCAATGAACCAATAGTGTCTCCTACGATAAGCTCGTCGTAACTTTGGTGCATTGGTAATTTTATATTTGAACTCAAAGGCGTTGCCGTTACTCCAAGAATAAAAGCATTTTTAAATGAGTTTAATAATTTTCTGAATGAATTATAGTGCGCCTCGTCGATAATAACCAAACCAATATTATCAAGGTGTAATTTTTCGTCGTTGATACGGTTTTTAAGCGTTTCAACCATGGCAACGAAACATGAATAATCATTTTGGTCCGGCAGTTCTTTTACCTTACTGTTAATTATTTTATTGCTTACGCCAAAGCCCTTCAGCATTTTTGAAGTTTGTTTGCAAAGCTCGATTCGGTGTGTTAAAACAACCACTTTTTTATCGTTATTAGATAAATAACGACGAACAATTTCTGAGAATATTACTGTTTTACCACCTCCGGTTGGTAATTGATACAATAAATGATGTTTCGAAGGAGCATTATCTAAGCGGTCAAAAATGGCATCAATATCGCCTTTTTGGTATGCATAAAGTTCTTTTTTCTCTTCTCTTTCTATTTCTAAAGTGTTTTGAGACATTGTTTATTTTTGGATTTTTGCAAAAATACATCTAAAAAACAGTTATTCATCTTATTTTAACCTAAAATAAATGTTTTTTTTAAACTAAGATTTTTTATAGGAAGTGTTTTTATAAGTCGATTTTCTCCAGAATTGCTTCAAAATCATACCTGTTTTTCCATTTTTGCTGCAAAGTCTGCTGGTAAACTGCCTCAATTCTTGCTTTAAATTCAGTCAAAATTCCGTTAGAAATCACAAAATTTACAGCTTGTTCAAACGAATTAAATATACTTTTGTAAAACAATTCCTGTTTAATTAAATTATTTGACGAATACGTTTGCGCAATTTCGATATTGTAAAGCATCAAATCGGCAATAATAAATGAATCTACACCCAGAGAAATAAAATGTTTGATGATTTTTTGAGCAACAGAACGACGCATTTTTGCTCTCGGACGCCATTTTGCATTCGGCTTTTTTACCGGAAAATATTCATGCGAAATTTTAACCTTCGATTCCTGTAAAAGTTTGTCTTCTTTTGGGTTAAAAACAAAATCATAATACACCTTTACCGGACTGAATTTTTCGTAGAGTTCGATAAGCTGTTCTTCGAGTTGTTCTTTACTCAGTTCGGCTAAATATTTTTTTAAATCGCGTTTACTCATTATCAAAGTTTAAGATTACAAAAGTAAATTACTTTAAGGACACATAACTCAAAAACCAACCATAATACTTAATTTTGCTAATAATCTCAAAAAAATATATTACATGCTTAAGATTTTTAAAGTTACTGCTATTTTAGAAGGAATCTCTTATTTAGTTTTATTTGCCAATATGTTAATCATTAAAACTAACAATCCTGAACTTTACCATACCTTATTAAAACCATTAGGAATGACTCACGGAATTCTGTTTATTGGTTATATCATTTTAGCTTTTTTATTAAAAAAATCTCAAAACTGGGATTTAAAAACTTTTGCTATTATACTAATCGCTTCTCTTATTCCGTTTGGAACCTTTTACATAGAGAAAAAATATTTAGAAAATAAAGCAAATGCATAAACTTTTGGATAAAATATTCAATTTTTTATACCCTATTTTTAGAGATTGGGGTATGAGTCGCAATTTTGCGTCATACATCAGTCTTATCTTTAATATTGCCATAATGCTGGTTCTGGCTTATGGAATTTATTATATCGCCAAGTTTGTTTTGGTAACGCTTACGGCGATTTTTGCCCAGCGTACTAAAACAAAATTTGATGATTATTTAATTCACAACAAAACCACAAAATACACCGCCTATTTAATTCCGTTTTTCTTTATTTATAAAGCAGTTCCTATTATTCTGGACAAATATGAATACTGGGAATTACTTTTTGGAAAAATCGTGGGTATATATATCGTTCTGATTAGTTTATGGATTATCCGAACGATTTTTAATGCTTTACGGGATTATCTAAAGCAAAAACCGGAATACAGCGACAAACCAATCGACAGTTTCGTTCAGGTTATTATGATTGTGCTTTGGATTTTTGGGGTTGCGATGATTATTTCGACTTTATTCGGAATAAAGCAAGGTGAATTGTTAACCATTTTAGGAACTCTTTCGGCAATTATTATCCTGATTTTCAGAGATACTATTCTGGGATTTGTTTCGAGCGTTCAGGTTGCCATTAACGATATGGTTCGAATTGGTGACTGGATTACGATGGATAAATTTGGTGCCGATGGTGATGTAATTGAAATTAATCTAACAACAGTTAAAGTTCGAAATTTTGATAATACCATTACGACAATTCCAACTTATGCTCTAAGCTCTGATTCTTTTCAGAACTGGCGCGGCATGCAGAAATCTGACGGAAGACGTATTAAAAGACACGTTTTAATAAAAAGCAGCAGTATTCGTTTTCTTAACAATGACGATTTGAATCATATGAAAGGAATTCAGCTTATTACTTCTTATATAGAAACGCGTCAGGCCGAAATTGAAAAGTACAACAGCCTTAGAGGAATTGATAAATCATTACTGCTTAACGGACGTAATATGACCAATTTAGGAATGTTCCGAAAATATATCATGCAGTATTTGTTAGACCATCCGGGATTGAATAAAAATATGCATATTATGTGTCGTCAGCTGCAGTCTACAGCACACGGAGTTCCGTTAGAAATTTATGTTTTTTCAAGTGATAAACGCTGGGCTAATTACGAATATATCATGTCGGATATTTTTGATCATGTTATGGCCTCGGTAATATATTTTGATCTCGAAATTTTTGAACTTCCTTCGCAGATCGGAAGATTGGATAGGTAGTTTTTTAGTTTCAGGTTTCAAGTTGTTGAAGTGTGTTTAACCGCAAAGAGCGCTAAGGTTTACGCAAGGTTCGCAAAGTTTTTTTACAAAGCTTTGCGAACTTTTCGTTTTATATTAAAACCTCACAAATAAAATATCTTAGTGTTCTTTATGTAAACCTTTGCGCTCTTTACGGTTTAAATTAAGCGTAACGCAAATAAAAACTATTTCTTCACTTTTACAAAAACAAACTTCGGATCTTTATAATTCAATGTTCCCGGAATAAAACACGGCAGGCTCATGTAGGTTCCAACTACGCCGTTTCCTAAAATCAGTTTGTCATCTTTTTTTAGCAAAGCTAAAGGGATTCTTTTCCAGCTTCCACCATTAGAAATATAATGAAAATCGCCTCTCAAAGTATCTTTCTTTATATCCCCTCTTACATCACCGGAATCTTTTCCAACTCCATAATACGATATTTCATAACGTCCATAGAAACGTTTATCGTTTATGTTGATGTCTAAAATTGCAGTGTCTTTATTGTTTACGGCGCGATATAAAATGCGATTGTATTTGTCTTTTTCTTCTTTAGAATTACAGGAAACAACTACAGTTAAAATTAAAAAAGAGAAAAGAATAGATTTTAAGTTCATTTAAAAAGTATTGTAAAATGTATTTTATTGTCTCGTTTTAATCAATTGGAATATTTGAACCAAAAGAACGCCAAATAAAACGCCAATAGCAAAAATAGAAAGGAAATCGACATTACGAATATTCGCAGCAGAATTGTTTCTAAAATAATTTCCGGAAGCAATAATCAAAAGAATAACCGTCAGTATAATTGATTTGTTTTTCATAATGTTGATTTTTAGTGAATTAAATTTTAATAAATGTATAAAAATTATTAAAAGATTTTTCTAAATTTAAAGAAAAAACATGGCAGATAGAGATACTTTTTTAAGAGAATTCAGAGGCGAAACTTTAGGAACCGTAAGTGCTCAATCTTCTTCGGATGAGATCTTTCAAAATCAAACGATTAGGCCTATATTAAAACTTCAAAACGATTTGTTTATTGCTGTTTTTATAAATTACGTAAACAAAAATAAACCCGACTTTTTTTCTTATTCTGTAGAGAAGAAATTAATGGCTATCGAAAATTCCATTCAAAAAGATATTAAATTCAGAAATTCCCTAAAAGGAATTGTAATGGCGCTTTTTACGCTTGAAGAGTACGAAACCTATATTCAGAATTCTTCAAGTTTAAATAAACGAATGATGAATTTATTGATTGAGCGATTGAAAAGTCAGGTGCAGTTGTTTGAAGTGGAATCGGATTCGAAGTGAAATATTTTTTCAAAGATAAAATAGATGAATAATATATCATGGAGACACCATTACCTACCTGTTTTTTATTTAAAAGGTTTTACTAAAGAATCTGGGAAATTAAAAATTTATAATGTTAATGATAAACGGTTTATTCAAAATGGAAAAGAATTCTCTCCTGAATCATATTTTTTTGAGAAAAATGCTAATACTTTAGAATTTGGAGATCAAAGCATTGATGTTTTGGAAACTGAATATTATGCATATTTTGATGATAAGATTTCAAAATTGATTGCAAAAATCAATGCATCTGATCATAATACTCGTTATGATGTTAATGAAGATGATATGCCTATTCTTAATCATTTTGTTAGTTTAATGTATTGGCGTCTTCCTCATCGAGAAAAAGAACTAAAATCTATAATTTCAGAAAATGATTTAAAAAGTTTAGGAATCTCAATTCCAAATATTGGTATTGATAATACAATTTTAGAAGAGAAATTTAAAAATAGTACTGAGTTTTTAAAGAGTTTTAAATACTATAATTCTCTATTGGATACAATTCGAGGGATTAATTGTAACACACCTTTTTCAATAATTGAAACTCATGAAAATTTCCCTTATTTATCTTCTGATAATCCTGTAATTTTTGAAAAAAAATTTCGTCCAAAAGTTTTCGAAGATGACTATTTATTCCCTTTGTCAGGAAATAGGCTTTTTGTAAAAGGAAAAAGAAAAAAGGATTTCCCACCATATTTAAGAATGCTTGTTGATACATTAGTTTATAAGCAAGCCATAAAATATGTTAGTTGTACTGATGAAAATTATATTGGAATGCTAGATATGGTATTTGAAAGACATGATAGTATAGAGAAATTAAAATCTTATGTTTTCAATATAATAAATGATTTAAACGAATAGTATGTTTAACCAATTCCGAAATAAATTTCCATTATCAGATGAAAAATGGAATGAATATACAGGTTATTTTAACCGTATTGAAGTTCCGGCTAAAACAGTTTTGATAGAAGAAGGCGAAATTTCTAAAAAGCTTTTTATTATCGAAAAAGGCTGTATCAGAGTTTGGTTTAATAATAACGGAAAAGATTTGACTTCACAGTTTTTCTTCGAAAATCAAAGCGTTGCTTCTATCGAAAGTTTTATTAAAAAATTTCCCAGTCCGGTTGTGGTAGAAACAATCGAACCTTCTATCTTATGGTGGATTCATAAAAAAGATGTCGATATAATTCTGGAAGAAATAAAGGAAATTCCGGAACTTCGAGACCGATTAATCAATATGCTTTTTCAGCGAACATTTGATTATATGAAACACTTTTTTTCTTTCATAAAAGACTCCCCTGCTCAGCGTTACCTTAATTTAATTGAAGAAAAACCTCAAATCGTTCAAAGAGTTCCACAGCATTATATTGCTTCGTATCTTGGTGTGAGTACAGTACATTTAAGCCGAATTAAAAGTAAATTATTGCACGAAAAATAATCAAACTGCATTTGATAACAAATGTTATCGTCTGCCCGTAAACGGCGTTCTAATTTTGCTTCATAAAATTTAATATTTATGAAAATTATGAAAGCAGCAGTAGTTTATAAAAAAGGTGAATCACCAAAATATGCAGAATTCCAAGAACCAATTTCTACTAATGAAAATGAAGTTTTAATTTCGGTTCAGGCCGTTGCCATTACCAATCTCGATAAAGGAATTGCAAGCGGAGATCATTATTCTTCTGAAAATGAAAATCAAAACGGATTTATTGTAGGCAGTGACGGAGTTGGATTGCTTGAAGATGGAACTTTAGTCTATGCTCGTGGTATTTCGGGAACAATTGCAGAGAAAGCGTTAGTTGAGAAAAACAGAATGGTAAAATTGCCCGTTAATATTGACAGCGCTGTGGCGGCGGCATTGCCTAATGCAGTGGCAGGATCAGCAATGGCACTTCGTTTTAGAGCCAAAATACAATCCGGAGAAACTGTTTTAATAAATGGGGCAACAGGATTTACAGGGCAAATGGCTATTCAGGTTGCGAAACATTACGGTGCTAAAAAAATAATCGTTACCGGAAGAAATGAAAAAACGCTTCAAAGTCTTCTGGAATTGGGTGCTGATGAAATAGTTTCTTTAAAGCATAATGATGAATCGTTTGTTTCCCAATTAAAAGGAATTCACCAAAACACGCCTATTGATATTGTTATAGATTATTTATGGGGTCATTCGGCAGAATTAATTCTTTCTGTTTTAAAAGGTAACGGAAATTTTACACCTAAAACACGTTATGTTTCTGTTGGCTCTATGTCTGGAGATACAATTCAGCTATCGGCTCAAATCCTGCGAAGCGTTGATTTACAATTATCAGGTTCTGGTTTAGGAAGCTGGACAAAAGACGAAGTGAAATTGTTATTTTCTGAAATACTTCCAGAAATGTTTCTTCTGGCTTCTCAAAATAAATTAAAAGTAAATATCGAAAAAGTAAATTTAGTCGATATTGAAAAAATGTGGAATGCAGAAGTTCCGGATGGAAAACGATTAGTTGTGATAATTTAATTGTTTTAAACACATAGAAGCATAGATTATATTTCTATATATAAGAATACTAAAAGAAACTAGTTTCTAGCACATAGCTATGTGTGTTTATAAAAAGTGAAACGCCTTTTACGGTTTCTAAAAACTATGTTTCTATGTGTTTAAATATATTTATTTTGTATTAATATTTCAATAATTCAAGTAACGATTCCTCGAAACGATCTTTCGCTAAAAACTGATCTTCAAGAGCTTTTGTGAAAGGAATTGGCGAATCTAAGCTTGCAACCCTTTTTACGGGAGCATCCAGATATTCAAAACAGTTTTCCATAATCAAAGCCGAAATATCGCTGGCAATTCCACCAAATAAAGTATCTTCCTGATAGATAATAGCTTTTCCTGTCTTTTTAACCGAAGCAAAAATAGTTTCCGTATCAAGAGGCTGTAAAGTTCTTAAATCGATTAAATCAGCTTCAATTTCCGGATGTTTGGCTAATGTTTCTAAAGCCCAGTGAACCGGAGCTCCAAAAGAGATAATCGTAACTGCATTTCCTTCTTTAATTAAAGAAGCTTTTCCAAATGGAATCGTGTAGTAATCTGTTGGAACTTCCTGATAAACACTTCTGTATAATTGTTTATGTTCAAAAAATAATACCGGATTCGGGTCGTTGATTGACGTATTCAATAAACCTTTTGCATCATACGGAAATGCCGGATAAACCACTTTTAAACCCGGAGTTTTGGTAAACCACGCTTCATTTGTCTGCGAATGGAACGGTCCTGCCTGAGTTCCGCCGCCACAAGGCATACGCACGACAACATCAGCTTTTTCGCCCCAGCGGTAATGCGATTTGGCTAATAAATTTACGATTGGGTTAAAACCTGTAGAAACGAAATCAGCAAACTGCATTTCTACAATTGCTTTATATCCATTTATAGATAGTCCCATTCCAGTAGAAACAACAGCACTTTCACAGATTGGCGTATTTCGTATTCTGCCTTTTCCAAAAGCGTCAACAAAACCATCAGTAATTTTAAAAGCGCCGCCATATTCTGCAATATCCTGCCCCATAATAACCAGGTTTCTATGACGCCACATAGATTGCTCTAAACTGTTGCGAATGGCATCAATAAATCGAATATTGGTTGTTTCAGAATTATGCGTATATTCATCATATTGAAATGGTTTATAAACATCATCTAATTCTCCGCTGTAAGTAGGTTCTATCTCTGGTTCGGCATTTGCCATTGCCCAGTTTTCATCAATTTCCTGCTTTATTTCACTTCGTAATTTTTCGTCAAGTTCATCGGTAAGAATACCAAGTTCATTTAGGTATTTTTTATAATTATTTACAGGATCTTTGGCTTCCCATTCATCCATTAATTCCTGCGGAACATATTTTGTACCACTCGCCTCTTCATGACCACGCATTCTAAAAGTTTTAAATTCTAATAAAACCGGATGCGGATCAGCAATCATTTCTTCTTTTAACTTCGACAGTTTATTGTAAATTTCAACAATATTATTTCCGTTAATAATCCAGCTTTCAATACCGTAACCAATACCTTTATCAGCCAGGTTTTCGCATAAATATTGTTCATTAGTTGGTGTAGAAAGTCCGTAACCATTATTTTCGATGATAAACATTACAGGCAGTTTCCAAACAGCAGCAATATTAAGCGCTTCATGAAAATCACCTTCGCTTGTAGCACCTTCACCGGTAAAAACAGCTGTAATTTTTTTATTATCCTGAAGTTTATTAGCCAAAGCAATCCCGTCAGCAATTCCAAGCTGCGGACCTAAATGCGAAATCATTCCTATAATATTATATTCCTGAGTTCCGAAATGGAAACTTCTGTCGCGACCTTTAGTAAAACCATTCGCTTTTCCCTGCCATTGCGAAAAAAGTCTGTTTAGCGGAATATTTCTTGTGGTAAATACACCAAGATTTCGGTGCATTGGCAGGATATATTCAGAATCGTCTAAAACAGAAGTCACTCCTACTGCTATGGCTTCCTGTCCTATTCCTGAAAACCATTTTGACACTTTCCCCTGACGGATTAGAATAAGCATTTTTTCTTCGATCAGACGGGGTTTTAAGATTTTCTTGTATAAATCTAATAAAGTTTCGTCGCTAAGGTTTTGTTTGTAAAAGATCATTGAGCTAATTTTTTTAAGTCAAATATATAAAAATATAACAATTTTGCTATTATTTGTTAAATAATTAAAATTTCTGAGTTTGGTTATTACTTTTATAAAAATAGAAAAATAATTATAGATTCTATTTTAAAATTTTGCTGGCAAATATAAAAGTAAAAATTTATCTAAATCTAATTATTTGTATTATTTTAGCTACAAATAATAAAAACCTTTTTTTGAATATTTGAGAATTAATGTTTAGAAATTGTGTAAAAAATTACATTAACCTAAATTTTATAACACATTTCTAAAATCAAATCTAAAATATTATCTACCTTTGTTATTGAAAGGTCTTGGTACCTTTTTTCTTAAATAAAAATGTAAAGTATGCAAAACATTCCTAGTGTAGACTTACGTGATTTCCTTTCGGACGACCCGAAACGTAAACAAAAATTTGTAAATGAAATCGGCAGTGCATTTGAAAACATTGGCTTCGTTGCCTTAAAAGGTCATTTCTTAGATGACAAACTGGTAGACGAACTTTATGGTGAAATTAGAAAGTTTTTCGCCTTGCCAGTAGAAACTAAGCATAATTATGAAATTCCCGGAATTGGCGGACAAAGAGGTTATGTTTCTTTTGGAAAAGAACATGCTAAAGGCCGTAAAGAGGGAGATTTGAAAGAATTCTGGCATTTTGGCCAGTATGTTGACAAAGAATCAAAATGGGCAGCAGAATACCCTGATAACGTAGAAGTTAAAGAACTTCCTCGTTTTAATGAAGTGGGTAAAGAAGCGTACCAAATGCTTGAAAAAACAGGAGTGTATGTTTTAAGAGCTTTAGCATTACACCTTGGCTTAGATGAATTTTATTTTGACAACTATGCCAAAGAAGGAAATTCAATTTTAAGACCAATTCACTATCCTCCAATTACTTCTGAGCCAGAAAATGCCATTCGTGCAGCCGCTCACGGTGATATTAATTTAATTACCCTTTTAATGGGAGCGCAAGGAAAAGGACTTCAGGTTCAAAACCATGACGGAGAATGGATCGACGCTATTGCAGCTGATGATGAATTAGTAATTAATGTTGGAGATATGTTGTCAAGACATACTAACAATAAATTAAAATCTACAATTCATCAGGTTGTAAACCCTCCAAGAGAATTATGGGGAACTTCACGTTATTCAGTTCCGTTTTTTATGCACCCTGTAAGCGATATGCGTTTAGACTGCCTTGAAAACTGTATTGATGAAGAAAATCCTAAGAAATATGAAGATATTTCGGCAGGAGAATTTTTACATGAACGTTTAGTTGAATTAGGTTTAATCAAAAAATAACCTTTTTTACTTCAATATTATAAATTCCAAATTCCAAAACTATTTTTTTGGGATTTGGAATTTAATTTTTATGTATTTTTAAATATTGGAATTTAATAAAAATATGGACTTAAAAGATCAATTAAAAAATCTATTTCCGGATCATGTAGAATCAAATGAGCCTGAGGAAATTCAGGAGCAGGATCATGTTCTTTATGTACAAAAAGAACCAATGATCTGTAAATTTGAAAAGCGAAAAGGAAAACCTACAACCATTATTGAAGGTTATGAAGGCAGTGATGAAGACTTTAAAGTTTTGGCCAAAGAAATTAAAACAAAATTAAGTGTTGGCGGAACTTTTAAAGATGCTTCAATAATCATTCAGGGAGATTACCGAGATAAAATAATGGCTATTTTAAAAGATAAAGGATTTAAAACTAAAAGAGTTGGCGGGTAAAGTGATTTTAGATTTCTGATTTTAGATTTTAGATTTCCAAACTGTTATGAATTTAACGCAAAGTGCGCTAAGAATATTTACTTTGAGTTTTTTATAAAATGTAAAGTTCGCAAAGCTTTGTTTGAATTTGAGTTGGAATTTGGAATTTGGAATTTTAAAAAAAATCATAGTTAAACATCAGTAAAGGAAACCTTTAAACCTTAGCATCTCAGAACCTTAGAACCTCAAAAAAAATGATAAAACAATCAGAATTAATACTTAATCCAGACGGAAGTGTATACCACTTAAACCTTCGTCCTGAACATATTGCACACGACATTATATTTGTTGGAGATCAAAACAGAGTTGAAAAAATTACTCAGTTTTTTGATTCTATTGAATATTCGGCACAAAAAAGAGAATTTAAAACCCAAACCGGAATTTATAAAGGCAAAAGAATTTCTGTTATGTCAACCGGAATTGGTCCTGATAATATTGATATTGTTTTAAATGAATTAGATGCGCTTGTGAACATCGATTTAAAAACACGTCAGCCAAAAGAAAATTTAACGTCTTTAAATATTATTAGAATTGGAACTTCTGGTTCTCTGCAGGAAAATATTCCGGTAGACAGCTTTGTAATGTCTAAATTCGGGCTTGGATTAGATAATATGCTTCGCTCCTATATTATTGACGATGTTTCAAACAAAGAGCTTGAAGACGCTTTTATTGCACACACTAATTGGGATGCCCGAAAAGGAAGGCCTTATGTAACAGCTTGTTCTGAAAAACTGGAAAAATTGATCGAATCTGATAAAATTTTCAAAGGAATAACCGCTACAGCTGGGGGTTTCTACGGACCTCAGGGACGCGTTTTAAGATTGAATATTCAGGATGAAGAGCTAAACAATAAAATGGATAATTTCAGTTTTAATGATAGCAAAATCACGAATTTAGAAATGGAAACGGCTGCAATTTATGGGCTTTCGGCACTTTTAGGCCACAATGCTTTATCATTAAATGCTATTATTGCCAACCGTGCTTCGGGAACTTTTAGTGAAGATCCGTACAAAGCTGTTGATGAACTTATTGCTTATACGTTGAATAAACTTGCTCTAAAATAAATGCAGGACGCTATTTTAAAATTTGAAAAATTACTTAACGAAAATTTGATTCATTTTTCGTCTATTAAAAGTGAAGTTTTTTCTGCTAAAGTATCTGAAAAATGGTCTAAAAAAGAAATATTAGGACATTTGGTAGATTCAGCAATTCATAATCTGGTTCGTTTTACCGAAATAAATTATGTAGAAAAACCTTATCAGCACAGGCCGTATAATCAAATGGATTTAGTAAATTTAAATCAATATCAGCAAATGGATATTGACGAGCTGATTCAGTTATGGTTTGTTGTTAATAAACAGATTGTCAGAATCATGAAGTCAGTTTATGATGAAGCTTTGGATTATAAAATTATACTAAGTGATCAGTCTGAAATAGATTTAAGGTTTCTTATGACAGATTATGTAGAACATTTAGAACATCATATTAATCAAATAAAATCGTAAGTTATGTTTTTAAGAGTAGCCAGACATACCAATGATTTAAAAAAAATCGAAGATTTTTACGTAGATATTCTGGGCTTTGAATTATTGGGGAATTTTCAGAATCACAATAATTATGACGGAATTTTTATTGGGAAATCAGGTCTGGACTGGCATTTTGAATTCACAAAATCAAATGTAGAGGCCAAACATTCATTTGATGAAGATGATGTAATTGTACTTTATCCAAAAACAATTTCAGATTACGATACTCTGATAAACAAACTTATACATAATAAAATTGAAACGATAACAGCTGCCAATCCTTTTTGGAATGAGAATGGAAAAATGATTCAGGATCCGGATGGTTATCGCATAGTAATATCACCATTAAAAGCTGTAATAAGCGAAATAGAATAATGCAGGAAACACATAAAAAAATAGTTTTTAAATATTATAGCGATTATTTAGAAGAAACGGTTACAGAAACCATGTGGGCTGAAATTGTAGATTTAGAAAAAGGACTTTTTAAATTAGATAATATTCCTTTTTTTGGGCCTTTAATCGCTACAGACGATTTGTTTTATGCCGAATTTGATGAAAATGAAAAACGCCTTGTTTATAAGGAAACAATAGAAAATTCAGGAAATTCGATTGTTCAGGTTATCATATTAGAAAAAGGATATGATAAAGAAATTATCAGAGAAAAATTAAAAGCCATAAACTGTTTATCAGAAGGGCTGAATGATAATTTTATTTCTGTGGAAGTTGTAAGAGACGTTGATTATTCGATAGTAAGAAGCGTTTTAAATGAATATGAATCTAATGAGATAATTGAATACGCTGAACCTTGCCTGTCAGACAAACACCGGGCAGATTTATTAAAAAACTAAACTGACAAACTTAAGAATACGCATACCAAACTTAACTTAAACTTAGACTATAATGAAAACGGTAAAAATTGCAGGTGTCCCGGAACACTTCAATTTGCCATGGCATTTATGCATTGAAAATGGCGAATTTGAAGCAGAAAATATAGATTTACAATGGAAAAATATTCCCGAAGGTACCGGAAAAATGTGTCAGATGCTTCGCGACGGCGAAACTGATATGGCGGTAATTTTAACGGAAGGAATTGTAAAAGATATTACAGCAGGAAATCCCAGCAAAATAGTTCAGATTTATGTGCAGTCGCCTTTGATTTGGGGAATTCACGTAGCCGCAAAATCAGATTTTGAAACTGTAAAAGACCTCGAAAATAAAAAAGCAGCTATTTCAAGAATAGGTTCAGGTTCGCAATTAATGGCTTATGTAAATGCAAATGAACAAGGCTGGAACAGCGAAAACCTGCAATTTGAAATTATTAATACTATTGATGGTGCTGTTGAAGCGCTTACAAATGGCACAGCTGATTATTTTATGTGGGAACGTTTTATGACTAAACCTCTTGTAGATCAGGGTGTTTTTAGACGTGTTGGCGACTGTCCTACTCCATGGCCGTCATTTGTAATTGCTGTTCGTGACGAATTCCTTAAAAAGAACCCCAAAGTGGTCGAAAAAGTATTGGAAATCATCAATAAAACCACGTATGATTTTGCGCAAATTCCGGATATAGATAAAACGCTGGCTGATTTGTTCAATCAAAAGGCAGAAGATATTCAGGAATGGCTGAAATTAACACAATGGTCACAAAAACATTTAAGTGAAAAAGCATTTGTCAAAATTCAAAATCAATTATTTGATCTGGGAATTATTGATAAAAAAAGTACTTTTGTTGAAACGGTAAAAGCGCTGTAAAAATTGCTTTTTGATTCTTATGATAAATTTTCCTAAAATTGACTTTCCGCAATTAAAATCCAAATTACAGGTAAAATCGCCTTGGGATAGGATTATTATTTCGCTGTTGAGTCTTTTGATAACCATTCCGATATTTATCATACTGCATCAAAACCTAATCGATTTAGAATGGGCATTTAATCTCGACAGGGTTTTTATATTCATTTTTGTTTTTGCTGCGATTTTCTTTCTGCTGATGCTTCTCCGCACCATAATTATTTTATGTGTGGCTGTTTATCTATTGATTTTATTTTACGGATCAGTTATTGGAAATTATGGTTTTAGTGAAATTTCAGAGGATTATAACTCGATGATTTATACCATGTCAGACAATCCATTTCCTCAGGATATAGTGGTTGCAAAACTGCTGCCGTTTCCAAACAAATCAAAAATTTTAAACGCAATCGAATACCAAAACCCCAAAGTGCGAAATTTTGCTATTATGGCCACCACAAAGCATTTTAAAGGTATTAAAGGATATTCAGATTACAGAACCATTATTCAGTGTTTTGCAGTTTTTAAAGAAATAAACAGTCGTTGGAATTATGTAAACGACCCTAAAGACGGAGATTACATTGCTACAGCCAGCGAATCGTTAGAATATTTTTCAGGCGACTGCGACGATCATTCTATTTTAATGGCGGCCGCAATTCGTTCTATTGGCGGAACACCAAGGCTTATTCATACAAAAGGACATATTTATCCCGAAATATTAATTGGTTCAATGATTGATTTAGAGAAAGTTAACTATTTAATTAAAAACGTGCTTTTTACTAAAGAAACCTATCGCAAACAACTGCACTATCATATTGATGAGCGCGGGCAGGTATGGATGAATCTGGATTATACGGCCACTTATCCCGGCGGGCCATTCATGTATGAAGAAATTCTGGGAGCGCTGACACTTAATTGATTTCCTACATTGTTATTTTCTTAAATTATTAGTAATCAGATACGTTATTTTAACTTTCTGTGGCTATATTGTAAGAGTAATACTTTTTTTTTGTACCTTTTCCTATCTAATATTTAATCACATAACCATGAAAAATTCTAAATTATTTATCTTCGGGCTTGCATTGGCAGCATTATTAATGGGTTCATGTTCTAAGGGTAGAAATAAATTGATAAACTCTTGGAAAATAACGGCAGTAGAACCCAAAGTTCCCATGTCGGACTCTCTAAAAACTGTGATTTTAACCGATGGAACTCTAACGTTTACAAAAGATGGTCACGTTACCGGATATTTGACGAGAGAAATAACAAATGGTACTTACGCATTAACAAAAGGTGGAAAAAGTTTAGTGATTAAAGATGAAGTAGGAACGCCTTACCCTTGCGAAAGTACGATTACAAATGATGAATTAATTCTTGATAGCAAAGAAGTAAAATTAACCCTCAAGAAAATAGAATAATATAAAATAAATTTAAAGCCGTTTTTTAAAGTAAAACGGCTTTTTTTTACTCTTACTAAATCAAATTTTGAATTTTAATACCTTTAATTATGAAATTAAAAAAGAGATTATCAGCAATTTTAGCTTTATCAGGTATTTTATTATGCATTGAAAAAGCAAATCCTTGTACAAGAATTGTTTATGAAGGTTTAAACGGAACTATTATCACAGCACGTTCGATGGACTGGCGAGGTGAAATTCCGGCTAATTTATGGCTTTTTCCCAGAGGAATTGATCGTTTTGGAGAATCTGGGAGTAATTCAGTTAAATGGAAATCAAAATACGGAAGTGTTATCACGAGTTCCTGGGATATTGCTTCTTCTGACGGAATGAACGAAAAAGGGCTCGTTGGTAATCTTTTATGGCTGGTAGAATCTACTTATCCAAAATTTGTGAAAGACGGCCCGGTAAAAGGTCTCGCCGTTTCTTTATGGCTGCAATATGTTTTAGATAATTACGCTACCGTTGCCGAAGCTGTAAGTGCACTTGAAAAAAAGGATTTTGTGGTAACTTCTTCACATATTCCGGGAACGAATATTTTTGCCACCGTGCATTTGTCTTTATCAGATTCTACAGGCGACAATGCCATTTTTGAATATATAGACGGGAATTTGGTAATTCATCATGACAGAAAATATGTCGCGATGACCAACTCTCCTATTTTCGATCATCAGCTGGCTATTAATACCTATTGGGAAAGTATTCCGGGAACTATAATGCTGCCGGGAACAAATCGCGCGGCCGACCGTTTTGTGAGAGCTTCGTATTATATTCATGCTATTCCGAAAACGGATAATATTAGAACTGCATTATCTAGCGTTTTTGGAGTAATCAGAAATTGTTCTGTTCCACTTGGAATTTCTTCAGAAACAGAACCTAACATCTCTTCTACCCGATGGAGAACTGTTGCGGATCAAAAGAATTTAGTGTATTATTTTGATAACGTACTGAATCCTAATGTAGTTTGGGTTGAATTCAATAAACTTGATTTTAGCGAAAAAGGAAAAATAAAAAAATTAAGCCTTTCAAATAATGAAAATTATTCTGGCGAATCGTCTATGAATTTTAAACCTACAGCATCATTTGTATTTGCCGGTTTA
This sequence comes from Flavobacterium sp., assembly GCF_039595935.1. Classification (NCBI taxonomy): domain Bacteria; kingdom Pseudomonadati; phylum Bacteroidota; class Flavobacteriia; order Flavobacteriales; family Flavobacteriaceae; genus Flavobacterium; species Flavobacterium sp. The sequence goes on from NZ_JBCNKR010000004.1 coordinate 51,869, forward strand.
GATTAAATCTTAAAATATTAAACCCTCTAAAAGATTATATTTAGAGGGTTTTGTATTATTCACGCAGAATTTTTTCCATTTTCTTTCCTTTCGCCAACTCATCAACCAATTTATCCATATAGCGTATCTTTTGCATCATCGGATCTTCAATGTCTTCGATTCTATATCCGCAGATCACACCCGTAATTTTAGATGCATTTGGGTTCAAATTAGGAGCTTCATTAAAAAATGTCTGTAAATCGGCTTTCTTTTCAATTTGGTCTCTAAATTGTTTTTCGTTGTAACCCGTAAGCCAAAGAATAACAGTATCTACTTCTTCTGCGGTACGTCCCTTCTTCTCTACTTTTTCTTTGTACAATCTGTAAATACTTGCAAATGAATACCCAAAAACTTTTGTATTATTCATGATTTCTTCTTTTTGTGTTGAATTTAAAAGTATAAAAAATCGTCCGTATTTCCTCAGAATTTTAAAAAATATCAAAATTTTCTTCAAAAAAATATTGCGCAGTCAAATAACTGCATTATATTTGCAGTCAAATAACTGCACAATGGAAATACGTAGAGATGTTTTTCAGGCAATTGCCGACCCAACGCGAAGAGCTATTTTAAATCTGGTTGCGATACAAGCCATGACACCCGGTACAATAGCAGATAATTTTGACTCGTCGAGACAAACGATTTCAAAACATATAAAGATTCTTACTGAGTGTGAATTGCTTGACCAGCAGCAAAACGGCAGAGAGATTTATTATTACATAAATGCAAAAAAAATAAAAGAAGTTGCTGATTTTATTGAGCCTTTCCGCCAAATGTGGGATGATCGCTTTAATAAACTAGAAAGCATAATGAAAAATTATAAACCAAAAAACGACTAACCCATGGAACGTAAAACAAAAATCAGTGCCGAAAATGGCCAGCAGGAAATTCTGATTACAAGAGAATTTGATATTCCGCTTGAATTGCTTTTTAAAGCTTATGTCGAAGCCGAAATTGTAGAACAATGGATGGGAACAAAAGTTTTAAAATTAGAAAATAAAAAATACGGAGGCTGGCAGTTTGAAACCAAAGATCCAAATGGAAATGTAGTTTTTAGTGCTAATGGTGTCATTCATGATTTTGTTCCCGATAAAAGAATTGTGAGAACATTTGAAATGGACAATGCCAATTTTGCACCTCAATTAGAGTTTTTAGAATTTGAAAAGTTAACCGATTCAACTAGTAAATTAACTATTCAGACAATATATAAATCGGTTGAACATAGAGATTATCAGTTAAAATTACCTTTTTCGCAAGGGTTGAATATGGCACACAATCGTTTAGAAGAAATCGTAAAACAATTAAAATAAATCATCATGAGCAAAAGAAACAAAATTATTTACTGGATTGCTACCATTTGGCTGGCTTTAGGAATGACTTCAACAGGAATTGTGCAAATTTTAAAAATGAAAGAAGAAACCGAAATGATGGCACATTTAGGTTATCCGCTTTATTTTTTAACCATTTTAGGAGTTTGGAAGATATTAGGTGTTATCGCTATTTTAATTCCGAAATATCCTTTATTAAAAGAGTGGACATACGCTGGTTTCTTTTTTGCCATGAGCGGCGCTGTTTTTTCTCATTTAGCAGTTGGAGATTCTGGTATTGCCTATTTCGGACCTTCGTTATTATTGGTTTTAACAGTGCTTTCATGGTATTTTAGACCAGCTGAACGTAGAGTAGTTTAGTTTACAGTCACAGTTTTTAGTCTCAGTTTACGACATTAGTATTAACTGTAAACTGAGACTGAAAACTAAAAACTGAGACTGAAAACTTAAACAACTTCATTAAAGAAATTTAACAAAAGCTGTAGATTATTTTCATCATGCATTGCTTCAGTTTGCTGCAGCGTAATTTCGGTGATTTCTGAAGTTCTTGCGCACATTTTTTTCTCGAAGAAACCAATTGCGTCTTCCATTTTTTGAAACAAATTAGAAGTCAAAACTTCATATAATTCTAAAGCATCTGCCAAAGCCTGATTCGCTCCTTCTCCTGCATACGGAGGCATACGATGCGCTGCATCACCAATCATAGTTAGATTTGGCAGCGGTTTCCACGATTGATTTAATGGAAAATGATACATAGTTCTCGGAATTATCGAAATTTCATCTCCTTTAAATAATTCCTGCCAGTCTCTGCTCCATTCGGCAAAATCTTTTTTGAACCATTCCAGTACCGATTTTTTGTTTTTAAAATCAATTCCGGAGTTTATCAGCCAGTTTTGTTCGGTTTTTAATCCGAGTAAAACAGTTAAAGTTCCATCACCTTTGGCACTAAACAAAACCGTTTTTCCTTGTTCAAGAGCAAAAATTTTTCCTCCGTTTACCAATTTCCAGAGTTTTGGCGCATTTTTTTCCGCATTGTAAACATTGATTTCAATAGCCGTAACTCCAGAAAATATAGGCTGAATCTCCGTAATATATTTTCTAACGCGTGAATTAGCTCCATCTGAAGCAATTACAAAATCAGCATAGGCCGTAGTTCCATTTTCAAACAAAATTTCCCAGCCCTCTCCGCAAGGTTTCATTTCAGTAAATTTTGAACCCCAGATTACATTTTCTTCTTTTAAAGAAGCAATTAACAAATCACGCAAAGGACCGCGATCAATTTCAGGTCTAAAATGTTCATTACCAAAATCTTCTTCCGGTTTTTCCTTGTGATCGTCGTAAACGATATTCATATCACGATCTGTAATTTTCATTGTATCAGCTCCTGGGCGATAGTATTTTTTAAATTCATCTATCAATCCGGCTTTATTTATGGCTTTTAAACCTGTATCATCATGCAAATCAAGTGTAGAACCCTGCTGGCGAACTTCTCGGTTTTCGTCCCTTTCATACACTTTTACATCAACGCCTTTTTCTTGCAACAAACGAGCTAAGGTCAATCCGCCGGGTCCGCCGCCAATAATGGCTACTTTTTTATTATCTAGTAACATAATCTATTCTTTTTTATTTGTTTAAATTTTCATTACAAAATTATTGGTATCTTTATAGGTAAAATATCTTATTTTAATATTAAAATAGTCGTAAATGAAAATTGAAGTTGTAGATAAAAACGGTTCCGGAATTCTCCATAAGTTTGCTGATGCTATTGGCGCCTCGGTTCGCGGACGTTTTATTGATATTCCTGAAAAGCTGGGAGAAGGTTATATGACCGGATTTACCTGGGGAAATGATTTGCGAATGATGATTCGGAATTATTATATCAATGAAGAAATTGTACTCGAACGTAAAAACGAATTGCCTGAAGGACAAGAAAATGTCATCTTTTTTTTAAACGGGATTTTTGATAGTACTATTGAACAAGAAAAAATTTCAGTCGAACAGCCCAGCGTTTTTATTGGTATGCAATCCGTTTCATCTGTAATTGCAATGCCTGAAAATACTTATTTTAGAAGTATAACTATTTCTGCGTCAAGATCCTATTTAAAAGAGTTGTTTGGAGAATTAAAACATCCTGTCGCGGCGAACATTATTTCTTCTAAAGATAATTTTGTTTATGAAATTGGCGTTTCTCCGGCTATGATTACAACGGCAAGCGAAATGATTAATCAAACTGTTCCCGAAAGTTTAGAAAATCATTATCATAAACTAAAATGTGAAGAGCTGCTGTGTCATATTTTTGCTGTGTTATTGCAGCGTGAAGAAACGCCTGCAAGCGGAATTCATATAAAAGATATTAAATCACTTTATGCTATAAAATTCCATTTGCAGTCTAATCTTGATAAAGCGCCCAATATTGCTTCATTAGCAAAAGAGGCCGGAATGAGCGAACCCAAACTTCGAAAATTATTCAAACAAACATTCGGAAAAGGCATTTTTGAATATTATCAGTTTATGAGAATTCAGGAAGCAGCAAGACTTTTAAAAGAAAAACATTTGTCGGTTTCAGAAGTTGGATATCAGTTAGGATTTACCAATTTGAGTCATTTTTCAAGAGTTTTTGAAGAACATATCGGGTTAAAACCTAAGAAATATTCAGTCTCTTAGTTTGATTATTTAATTTTACAGAAGAAACTTGAATAAAAATAGATCATAAAATGAGTTTAATAATTCAGTCAGCTTTACCGGATATTGCGATTTCTCATTTTGTTCACAGCTTTTGGATGTTGGAAAACAACACTGGAAAAGAAATTCCGTCTACCCTTTTACCAAACGGAATGGTCGATTTGGCTGTCATGAATATTGATGCTGATAATTGGGAAATATCTATAAGAGGCTTAGATACAGTACCCAGTGAAGTGAATATTCCTATTGATGCAAAAATGTATTCTATAGGATTTAAATTATTGGCTGTCGAATATTTATTTGGAGATTCTATTAAAGATGTTTTAAACGACGGAAAAATTATTTCTGATACAATCTGGCAGTTCAAAAAATCAGATTTAGATACTTTCGAAAACTTTTGTTTTAAAGCAGCAGAAATCATTAAAAGTATTTTTATTGAAGAAATAGATATCCGAAAAAAGAAACTCTTTGAAATGATTTATTCTGCAGAAGGTTCTGTAACAGTAACGGAATTATCTGAAAATGTGTTTTGGAGCAGTCGTCAGATCAATCGTTACTTTAATCAGCAATTCGGGATTTCGCTAAAAGGCTATTGTAATATTCTGCGTTTTGGCTCTTCATTTAAACACATAAGCAAAGGAAAACTTTATCCCGAACAAAATTTTACAGACCAGAATCATTTCATAAAACAAATCAAAAAATACTCCGGCGTTACGCCAAAAGAATTAAGCAAAAACAAAGACAATCGTTTTATGGATATTGTCGCGATAATAAAAGCGAATTCAAAAAACGACTGATTTTTACTATTTCTGCTTGTAAGACTTTCTCAATTTTGTAACCTAATTTAATGACTAAAATTATGTTACTTACAAATAAAAGAATTGCCATTATTGGTGCTGGACCTGTTGGTTTAACAATGGCGAGATTATTACAGCAAAAAGGCGTTGATGTCACTGTTTATGAAAGAGATCAAAATCCCGAAGCCAGAATTTGGGGCGGAACTCTGGATTTACACAAAGGCTCTGGTCAGAATGCAATGCAGAAAGCCGGATTACTGCAAAAATATTATGACAAAGCCATTCCGATGGGAAGAATCATGGCCGATTTTCAGGGAAATATAGTATTTAGCAAGGAAATTTCGGCAGAAGAAATTTATGACGGTCCCGAAATTAACCGAAACGATTTGAGAACTTTATTAATCCACAGTCTTGAAAAAGATACGGTTATTTGGGATCGAAAATTGATTGATATTGAGCCACAAAATGAGGAATGGCTTTTGCATTTTGAAAACGGAAATACGGCTTCAGCTGATTTTGTTATTGGCGCAAACGGCGGAATGACGGCTATTAGAAAATATCTTACCAATGCCGAAGTTGAACTTACGGGAACTTATATGATTCAGGGTGAAGTTGCTAAACCACAAATAAATAACCCGGAATTTTATCAATTTTGCGATGGAAAAATTCTTATGACATCTCATAATGGCTGTTCATTAGTTGCAAATCCTAAAAATAACAATGCTCTAAGCTATAATGTAATTTTTAAAATGCCGGAAAACATAAATCTGGATTTTAGAAATACAGAAAGTATAACACAATTTTTGCTGAACACATTCTCGAATTGGGGAGAAATTTATAAAGATTTATTCAGTTCAACTTCTTTCTACGCCGGATTGCCTACTAAAAAGATTTCTGTTGAAGAACCGTGGAAGAACAATCGCCCCTTGCCTCTTACGCTTATTGGCGACGCTGCGCATTTAATGCCGCCATTTGCCGGACAAGGCGCTAATATTGGACTTCTGGATGCTCTGATTCTATCTGAAAATCTCTTAGACGGAAATTTTAAAACTATTGAACATGCGATTCAAAATTATGAAGAAAGAATGTTTGTTTATGCTCAGGAAGCGCAGAATGAAACCAGGGCGAATGAAATTGAAATGCACAAAAGTGATTTTTCTTTTTTAAGATTTGTTAATTAAATAGTTCGCATTTGTGAGTAAAATAATTCTATCTTAGTATTACAAAACCAACCAATTTATTAAAAAAATCAAAGTATGGAAAACTCACAAAATCAACCAGATGATTCAACACCAAAAGTAACCGGTATTGGCGGAATTTTCTTTTTCTTAGAAAATCCAAAGGAAACCAAAGACTGGTATGCCAAAAATTTAGGATTAGAAATCAACGATTGGGGTTCTGCCAGTTTTGAATCCAGAAATCTCGATAAACCGGATCAGATCGAATCGACTCAATGGTGTCCTTTTAAGAAAGGTGATAAATATTTTGAGCCTTCAAAAAAAGAGTTTATGATTAACTATCGTGTTCAGAATATCGAAGGACTTTTAGAAAAATTAAAAGCCAACGGAGTTATTGTTCTTGATGATATTGAAACCTACGATTATGGTAAGTTTGTGCATATTATGGATACAGAAGGTAATAAAATTGAACTTTGGGAGCCTGTTTATTAAACAGCTATATTTACCAAAATAACCAGGACAGAAAAAATGAAAACAAAAGTTCAAATATTGAGAGAAGAAAAACATCTTACTCAAACTGAACTTGCCGAAAAATCAGGGCTTTCATTGCGAACGATACAAAGAATTGAAGCCGGAAATATTCCGAAAGGTTTTACGCTTAAAACATTAGCAAAAGCATTTGAAGTTGACCCTGAAGATCTGCTTCCTAATTCACAAATTGATTCCGAAATAAAACGTGCCAAACTGATTAATTTTTCAGTTTTATCCTCGATGATTATTCCGTTTGGCAATATTATTTTCCCTTCTATTTTAACCTATAAATCCAAAGAACTAAAAGCAAAAGAATTAGGGAAATCTATTCTCACAATTCAGATTATTTACACTTTTATATTGGGGATTTTACTTATAATAAGTCCGTTTATTCAAAAAACATTTTCTATTCAATTTCCACTGTTCATTGTTGTTTTAGTAATAATGAAAATGATGAATCTTTATATTGTTTTTAAAAACAGTTCAGATTTAGCTCAAAAATCAGAACTTTCTATAAAACTGAAATACAGTATTTTATAATCGATGTCGCATAATTGACGTATAAAAGTCATATCGTTTTTTAAAGTTATCCGAATTACAATCTGCAATATTGCACAAAAAAATTGTGATGAAAATAATTAAGAAAATTGTTTTGACTTTAATAGTCGTTGTTGCCTCATTGCTAATTGGAGGCTATTTTTATTTTGATAAAAAATTCAGCCCGCCGGAAAATTACCTTCAGGTTTCGGGAAATGCAGAAAACATTCCCATAAAATGGATTTCTGATAATGAAAATCCGCACTCGGCACTCCTTCTGCCCGTTCATATTAACGGAATTGAAAATGTATTTTATATGCAACTGGATTTTGGTTCGCCAATAACGGTTTTCTATCAAAATTCATTGAAATCTATACAAGAGAAATTTCCAAAACAAAAGCTATTTAAGCAGAATAAAAAGGATGTTTCTTTAGGTTTCAAAATTCAGGAATTAGATATTTCTTCAAGAAATTTTCAATTGTTGGCTTATGGCAAAAATGCTGATTTTGAAAACTCAAATACAATTAATATTGTTGGCACCATTGGAACTGATCTTTTAGAAAAAAGAACCGTAACGCTTGATTTTGTAAACAATTTTTGTTCATTCGAAGAAAATAAACTCTTGAAAAACGCTTTTGATTTTCAGTTTAAAAAACGAAAACTTCTATTTCCTGCCAAAATTGGTAATCAGGATTTAAAACTGCTTTACGATTCAGGAACAAGTGGTTATGAACTAATTGTAAATAAAGAAGAATGGTTAAAATACAAAATGCCAAAAGGGAAAATAAAAAAAGAAATAGGAAATTCATGGGGCAATATTTTGACTGTTATTTCGGCTCCAGCCAATGAAGAAATGCAATTCGGAAACGCTAAACTGCCAATTACTGAAGTTACGTATATAGAAGGAATTTCTAAAATGCAGATTTTTTTAATGAAACGCTCCGGAATGCAGGGAATGATTGGTAATAAGCTCTTTATAAACCATAAATTGAGTATTGATTGTAAAAATGAAAAGTTTAGTGTAGAATAAAATATTTGAAAAGCATATTTGGTTTTAAAAAATCTGAATATGTTTTTCTTATTTTGGATTTATTGTTTAATATTACTCTTAAATTACAATGTTAAACTTTACATTTTTATGTTAAAAACAATACTTAAAGTTTTTGGTAACGGAGCGCTTTATGGAGTTTATGCTTTCTTATTTTGCTTTTTAATGGGATATTTTGTTTTACCATTCAATACCCTTTTATCATATTCAATTCCGATAGCACTTTGCGCTATGATAATAAACGGAGCAATGTATTCAAGATTTACAAAACCAGTAAAAGTTTTAGAAAAGATTGTAATAAACACAAACAATTCTGAAACACTTATAATTCAGTCGCCGGCAAATCATTTGATTGATAATGATATAGTTTCGAGAAAATTGTGTTTAACTGACCAAAGATTATTGTTTAAAAGTCATTCAGATCAGGAATTTGAATGGAATAAATCAGAACTTCATTCTTTGAATTCTTATCCATCTTTTAAAAATAAAGGTGGTGAATTTACCTTAAAAAATGAAGAAAATCGTAGATTGATGTTTGAAGTTGATGAGATTAAAGCCTGGAAAAACGAATTAAACAGAATATACAATCAATAAATTAAAAATACCCAATACATGAATGAAACATTCAAAATCAGAGAAAACGGCTTTGATGAGATAAAAAAACAATTAATTATTAAATCTATCTCTTTTTCTTTATTAGCGCTTTCTTTTGGATTCGCAATAGTTTATTTTAATTCAGGAAATAAAGAAGATCTCTATATGTCTTTGCCATTTTCACTACCAATTTTGATAATAGCTCTTTTATTTGGGCTTAGGACCGGTTTTAGAAGACAAAAAAATATATTCGAAACCTATAAATTAGTGTTTTTATAAAACAATGTTACGAGAGAACAAGCAAATACTTCTACTGTAAATATTCAATTTGAAGATATTCAATCGATAATCAAAGAAAAAAAAGGAAGTTATACCATAAAAGGAAAAAAATCAACGGATGTAATTATAATTCCTGCCCAAATAGAAAACTCTCAGGACTTAGAAGTGCTATTTAACAAAATCAAACCTATTACTGAATTGAAGAAAACTTCATTTCAGGAACAATATGCACTGCCAATTACGATTCTTAATCTGCTTTGTATGGCAACCGTTTATATTTCGATGAATAAAATTCTTGTTGGAATTTGCGGTATAATTGTAACTTTCGTTTTAAGTGCATCTTTCATAAAAATTATAAAAAATAAGAGTGTCGATAATAAAACCAAAACAAGCAGTTACATTATACTTGTGGTTATAGCCTCTATTATAGCGGTTACAATACTAAAAACTACTACTAATTTTCAATAAAAATCAATTTTAAATTTCTAAAAATGGCCAATCAATTTGAAGATTTAATTTATAAAGCCTATTCAGCTTTTAACGAACGAAATATCGATAAAGCATTATCTACAATGCAGCCAGATGTACAATGGTCTAAAGCCTGGGAAGGAGGCTATATTGTTGGACATGATGAAATTCATCAATACTGGACAAGACAATGGACAGAAATAAATCCGAAAGTTGATCCGGTTGGTTTTGATAAAAGAGAAAACGGAAGCCTTGAAGTTAAAGTACACCAAAATGTAAAAGATTTACAAGGCGGTTTAATTTTTGACGGATTAGTAAAACATGTTTATACTTTTGAAGATGGTTTGATAAAAACTATGGATATTGAATTGGTTGAGAATTAAAATATGCAGACATTTGAAAAGACGAATGAACAGATAAAAAGCCAAATTATGAATTGGTTTTTAAAATATATGAGAATTTCTGATTTTAATGGAAATGAAGAATTTACAATATTCGATAAAATTCCATTAGAAGAACAAGAAATAATTAATCCCTTTTTGGATTCTGATGAATTACCAGTTTTAGTCTTAAAAAAGATTAATGAAGTACTTATTGTTTGTACAACCAAGCGCTTTATAAATATTGAAAACAATACAATTCAGGTATTAAAATATTCAGATTTTAAAGAACATTTAGGTTATAAATACATATTAGTTGATGGAGAAATGAAGAAGAATAAAGAAGTTAAAACGAATGGATATATTGCTGAATTTGGCTTGGTAAAAACTAATGAAGATATTATTTATTGGAAAATACCGACTGGAAATAGTGGATTTTCGTTTTGGAACATTACTAAAAAGTTTGATATAATTGGACGAAAATATAGAATAAAACAAATTGACTAGATTAAAAACTACATTCCAGGCCAATACAAGAAATTGAATTTATGTCCGTCAGGATCAGCAAAACCAAAAGTATAGCCTTTTTCAAAATTTTCAGGTTCAGAAAAAATAGTTCCGCCGGCTTTTTTAACTTTTTCAAGCCAAAGGTCTACTTCTTCCCTGCTGTCTGCAGATAATGAAAATATGATTTCATTTTCAGCTTTAGTATTAACCACATTTCCTTTTAATGCCCATTCAAATCTTTTGGGCGTAAAAAAGTTGATTATAAAATGATTTTCTGCAAAAATGATGCTTACCAATTCATCGGTTTCTTTTCCGTTTTGTTTGAAACCTAATTCTGTATAAAACTGAATTGTTTTTTGTATATCATTTGTAACCAGATTTCCCCATATCATTCTTGTTTTCATAATTTTAAATTTTGAATTAAATAAAGTTAAGGAATAATTTTCGGTTAGAAATACTTTCTTAACTTTTGATGACTAAAACAACTATTTCCCTTGTCTTATTATCGAAAATATATGAAAACCAATTCCTAATGAAATAGAAAATAGTGCTCTATACCAAGGAAGTATCCCTGTTCCGACTAATTGAATACTGCCAATTATAAAAAGTGGAATATAAAAAAGTACTCCGGTAACTACACCTGGAGAATAAGCTTTTAGTTTGAAAACTCCCCAGATATGAAAACAGGCATTTGCCATTAGAATTGATACTACATCATACCAAATTGAATGTCCTAATTTTGTGTCACCAAAATGAATAGAAAAAGCAATAGCGCACATCATAAAAGTATTTATCCAAACTAGAAAACCTCCATTATTTTTCTTTGTTTTCTTTGGCGGAACCAGTCTTGCGTACCAATCGGCAAAACCTCCCGGAAATAAAAATTCTTCAGTTACATGCAGCATAGCAGCGGTACCTAGTAAAATTGCGAGTGTTGAAAATGTTATCATTATTTATTGTCTTTATTATTTTGATGCAAAGTTGCAACATCAATAAAGCCTGCGACGATAACAATTGTTAATTAATTATCTCCTGTTTCGAATTCTGCTTAACGATACAGAAGTGATTCCTAAATAAGATGCTATATAATGTTGCGGAATACGTTTGATAATTTCAGGAAATTCTTTTAGTAATTCTTTATAGCGTTCCTCAGGTGTGTTTTTAATTTGTGAAACCATACGCTGTTGATAAGACAATAACGACTGCTGTATATATAGGTAATAGAATTCTCGTACATGCGGAAGTTGTTCCATTTTCTGTTTAAAACTTTCGGTAGAAACGCTGTAAACAGTTACAGGTTCTAATGTTTCAATTGAATACCAGCTTTTTTCTCCAGAAATAATACTTTCTATAGAAGCGATAAAATCGCCCTCAAAAAGAAATTGAACCGTAATTTCTTTTCCATCGTGATCAAACCATACTCTTGCGGCGCCATTTTCGATGTAAAAAATATTCTCAGCAACAAATCCTTCATTTACAAGAATAGTTTTTGCAGGAAATTCATGTCGAGTAAATATCTTTTTTATGTTTTCTATCGTTTCGGAATGTTTTGCCTGCATTTCTCTGATTAATTTAAAAGTTAATTAGGTTGAAACAAAAAAAGCTGTTTCAATATCGAAACAGCTTCTTTTTATCTGATTATTTTTAGATATGCCGTATAGACATTATCTTTAATAGAGGTTCTCATATAGTACAAATCTTCATCTTTAGTGCTTAAATCAAATTTAATCAAACCGGCATCGCAGTAATAGAAAATAGTATCATCAACAGGAAATTCAATATTCGAAATAGGCTGCGTGGTTAGCTTTATTTCCATTGCAATTTCACCATTATTTATATCAATTTGAAAAAGTTTTGCTTTACGGGTATATCCCCAAATATTGTCATCAGCTTCGGTAATGTATTCGATATTATCTCCGCTAAAATCTCTTTTCCAAAGCTGAGTTCCTGTTTTTGAATCTAAAGCATATAAAGAAGAAGTATTTGTTCCTTGTGCTCCAAAATATACTTTTTTGTCCTTGCAGAAAATACGTTCCTTGATATTGTATTGGTTTTCATCTAGTTTAAACTGCCAAAGAATATCCAATTTATCTGGTGTTAAGGCAAATAGTAAATCTTTGTCGTTTGCTATAAAAACATTTTCACCATCTGCAACAGGTTTTCCCTGTATAGGTTGTTCAAAGGTTTTTTGAGCAAGAACTTTTCCTGTATTTGCATCCAGACAGTACAAATTTGATGCACTGGAAACAAAAACTTTATTATTAAAAAAAAGAACCTGATTATCATTAGCAGCAGAATCCAGTTTATAATTCCATGCTAAACTGCCGTCTTTTGTATTAAGAGCATAAATATTACTGCTTTGATCCTGATTTTGAGCCGTAATAAATAATTTACCATTACTTACTGCGGGAACCTGATCTTTTAAAACAATCTGATCTTTAATATTTCCTAATCTTGATTTCCAAAAAAACTCACCAGTTAAGTTATCAACTGCAAAAATTTCACCATTTATAAACGGAACGTATACAACTCCATCATTTAACGTTACTTTATTGGCACACATTTCAGCACTGGCATCGGCCGCTTTTACGGTCCAGCCAATTTGTTCAGACTCTAAATCATAAGAAAAAAGAGCGCCATCATAATCATAAATTAAAATGGACGCTTCATCTAAAGAAGGCTTTTTAAGCGACGAAAGGGCTTTGTTTGTAACGATTTCGCTTGGTGGCAATGCTTTATTATTAGTATTGGCAATAACAGCTTTTGGTACAACTGGTGTTTGCGCAAGCATATTTATAACACTAAATGCAAATAAAAGAGTTAATAATTTTGTTTTCATTTTTAAGATTTGGGTTTAAATGAATGGATTTATCGTTGCTAATCGCAATGTATAAGTCGGTAATAAAGATAAAGGTTTATTTGATATTAGAAATAACAATTTAAATCAATAAAAAGTAATTTTTTATATCCTTAAAACATAAAAGTCAACAAAAAATTATCCTTCAATTATTTTTTTGCGGTGCTCTATCCCCCATTCCGTCAAATTATTGATAATAGTTTGTAAAGTTTTGCCGTGATCCGTAAGCGTATAATTAACAGTTACAGGCTGCGTATCAACAACAGATCTTGTAATGAGTTTATTAATCTCTAATTCTTTTAATTCTTTGCTCAGCATTTTGTTAGAAATACCAATTACATCATTCAAAATATCAGAAAATCTTCTTTGGTTATAATAGCAAATAGATGACAGAATAGAAATTTTCCATTTTCCGCTCAATACGTCCATTGAATCCTGTACGGCCATCATCTTTTTTCTGTGTTGTTCTTTTTCAAGAGGAGTACATTCCATAGGGTTACTTTGTTACTTCAAGGTTACTGTTACTTTTGGTTACAAAGTTACTAAAATAAATAAAACTGCTATAAATTTGCTGCTCTAACATTTTAAAAGAATACAAAAATGAATAAATTAAATAATAAAGTGGCAATAGTTACAGGAGCTTCAAAAGGAATTGGTGCTTCTATTGCTAAATATTTTGCTGTAGAAGGCGCTAAAGTAGTTGTAAATTATGCATCAAGTAAAGAAGATGCCGATAAAGTTGTAAAAGCCATAACAGATAATGGCGGAACTGCAATTGCCGTACAAGGAGATGTCTCAAAAAAATCAGATGTAATCAGACTTTTTGAAGAAACAAAGAACGCATACGGAACATTAGATGTTTTGGTAAACAATGCTGGAATTTATCAATATTCACCAATTGAAGAACTTACAGAAGAGTCATTCCATTCTCAATTCAATATCAATGTTTTAGGATCCTTATTGTCAATTCAGGAAGCTTTAAAATTGTTTGATAAAAAAGGCGGAAACATTATCAATATTAGTTCCGGAGCTAGTAATACACCGCTTCCAACAGGATCTGTATATTCATCTACAAAAGCGGCTCTTGATGCTATTACAATTGCACTTTCTAAAGAATTCAGTGGAAGAAATATTCGAATCAATTCCATTTTGCCTGGAGTTGTAGAAACAGAAGGTTCGCACAGTGCAGGGTTTATCGGAAGCGAATTTGAAGCAAAATTAGTTGAAACTACACCGCTCGGACGTACCGGACAACCCGAAGATATTGCTAAAGTAGCAGTTTTTCTAGCTTCAGAAGATGGAGCCTGGATAAATGGAGAGAAAATAACTGTATCGGGTGGTATCTACGGAATATAATTTCATTTAACTAACAAATTTAGGATTAAAAAAATGAGTAAATTAAAAAATAAAATTGCCGTAATTACTGGAGGCAACAGCGGTATCGGATTTGGTATTGCTGAGGCTTTTAAAAATGAAGGTGCTTCCGGAGCTATTACTGGAAGAAATAAAACAACATTAAATGATGCTGTTAATGCTTTAGAATCTAATTTTATTGGTATTACGGGTGATGTAACGAACCACGACGATTTAGAAAATATCTTCAAAAAAACTTCCGATAAATTTGGAAACATAGACGTTCTGGTTGTAAATGCCGGAGGTGTTGTTGATGGTTTACCTTTGGCAGACATAAGCAATGTTACCGAAGAAGGATATGATCGCTATATGGATTTGAATTTGAAAAGCGCCTATTTTACGGTAAAAAAAGCGCTTCCGTATTTAAATGATGGAGCTTCAGTAATTCTTATTGGATCAAGTGCAGCACATCGAGCAGCGCCGGGAATGGCGATTTATTCTGCGGCAAAAGCGGCCATTATATCTTTAGCCAAAGGTTTGTCATTAGATTTGCTTTCGCGAAAAATACGCGTTAATACACTTTCTCCCGGTTCTATAGATACGCCGGTTTTTGGAAAACTTGTACCCGAAGAACATTTACAGCAGGTAAAACAACTTTGGATAGACATTACACCTGTTGGCAGACAAGGACTTCCGTCTGATATTGGAAAAGCTGCAGTATTTTTAGCATCGGATGATTCTGCTTTTATAGTGGGTACAGAAATTTTATCTGATGGTGGTTTAACCAATATTAGTTTGATGAAATAATTTTAAATAAAGCATTTATATAAAATAAACGTTTTAAAAAAACTTCAAAAAAAACTCCTTAAGAAATTAAGGAGTTTTTTTGTTTTTTGGTTATGATGAATAAGTCTTTCTTCTAAATTAGAAGTATATCCAATATAAAATTTATTCTTGTTTTGGCTAAATAGATGTAAACAATAAAATTCATCAATAGTGTATAAAATAAAAAACTCCAAAATCTAATGACTTTGGAGTTTTTGGAATTTTGTGGGCTGTCAGGGAGCACAATCGAACATTTGATTCCTATTTTGACATTTTTTGATAACTTGAAGCAGGCATAAGTATTGTAGTTTCTACATTACTTAAAAATTATTCAATCAAACTGTCGGTAGATTTATTCTCACATTATAGTTCCCATTAATATCAATGGTATCCATGGCAGTATGAGAGAAATAATTACTAAAAAACCTTTAAATGTCCTTTCTTTTCTAGTTTCATCTTTCCGAGATTATGCAAAGCTTTGCATAATCTCGGACGGAAAAATTACCTCTTCGTGGGATCACACGAAGCAGCAAAGAATATTGCAATGTATTATTCTTTTTTTGCCACTTGCAAGAAAAACAACATCAATCCATCTCAATGGCTTCATCATGTTCTAAATAACACTAACGATACCAAATCATCAAAACTGCATTATCTTCTTCCTCAATACTCCAATCAGAATTTAGTGGATTGATGTAATTGGTGGGACGGATACGACAAATCCCATAATACCTAAAAATAATGAGCATAAAAAAGTGACCCTTTTGGGGTCGCTTTGAATGTTTTTACAACTAAGGAGAAAGAAGAGTTTATTTAATTCAAATTTCACATTGATTTTTACTTCCAATGAACTTGCAAGAAAAAGTTGGACAAAATTTGTATGCTCTCTACCCTACTTTTTTAGATTGATTAAGCACTAAATTTTGAGATCCCTTATATTGTTAAATTTCCAAAAGCAACATATTTCAGAGAATACTAAAAGTGTTAAAGTATACTTAAGCATTTGCTTAAATAAGAAAACTGTTTGTACATTTGACCAGTTTTTAAATCTTAAACTGGAAAATTATGGAAAACAACCAATCGTGTATTAGGGTATTTGCCGACCAAACTCAAATTACACAATGCAGAGAAAAACTGCAATCAAATGCTCAATCCTTTGATCGATTAAGCAGCTTGTTGGCTTTGGCCGGCAATGAAGTAAGACTTAAAATTATGTTCCTGCTTGAAGAGGAAAACGAACTTTGCCCTTGTGACCTTGCCGACATTTTAAGTATGAGTATACCTGCTATTTCTCAACATTTAAGAAAATTGAAGGATGGAGGAGTAATCGAAGCGAGACGTTCAGGACAAATTATTTTCTATTCTCTTAAAGCAGAACATCTAAAATTGCTTCAACCTTTTTTCAAAATCATTATTAACAATAAATCAAAAAAAGAACTCGTATGAATAAAAAATCAGAATCAGGAAAACTTGCAGGAGCAAGTGTTTTTACAGCTATTGCAGCATCACTTTGTTGCATTACACCAGTTTTAGCCCTTATATCAGGTGCAGGAGGAATTGTGTCATCCTTTTCATGGTTAGAACCTGCAAGACCATATTTACTTGGCATTACCGTTTTAGTATTGGGTTTTGCTTGGTATCAGAAATTGAAGCCAAAGAAATCAGATGTAGAATGTGATTGTGAAGAAGATGAGAAACCGTCTTTTATGCAAACCAAAAAGTTTTTAGGGATTGTAACCGTATTTGCCTTTCTGATGATGGCTTTCCCTTATTACGGGCATATTTTCTATCCGAAAGCAGACAAAGAAGTAGTTGTAATTTCTTCTGACAACATCCAAGAAGTAAAATTTAATGTAAGTGGAATGACTTGTGCGAGTTGCGAAGAACACATAAAACACGCAGTAAACGAATTGCCTGGAATTGTAAGTGTCTCTGCTAACAGCAATGATGGAACTACCAATGTAAAATTCGACAATTCTAAAACGGACAAATCTACAATCACAAAAGCAATAAATGGAACTGGTTACAAAGTTTCAGGGGAAATTAACAAGTAAAATCCTTTACGCTGAAAAGTTGGACACGCTTGTTGACCAAACGTTTGCAAATAACTTTTAATTATTTAAAAGCGATTATTATGAAAGCAAACAAAAATGAGGAAGTGTTCAATCCTGATAAAATGGATTGTTGTATTGAGATTGGAAATTGTGAATTACAAAATCCTCCGAAAGAATTGATTGAAAAAACTTATTTGCAAACCTATAAGCTATTGCGAAAAAACAATCAAAGATTTTCTTAAACCAAAAGAAAAACCAGTCATAAAATTTTCGAGAAAAATAAGTTTTAAAACTCAAGCTGATAATCATTAACCTTAAAAAAAACATAATGAACAAAAAAATTTTAATCGCAATCTTTGGATTTACCTTATTATCCTTTCAAGCAGATGCACAATGTTGTGCTGCTTCTTCCAACAAAAAAACAATTACTGAAAACAGTGATCAGAAAAATGGTGTTACTGTTAAACTAAAAATCACAGGAATGACTTGTGCCGGATGCGCAAACCATATATCAAAAGCCCTGAAAAATGTAAATGGTGTTATAGAACAATCAGTTGAGTATCCGGGTGATGTTGCCATAGTAAAGTATGATTCCGCCAAAACCAAACCAGAAGAACTGATTAAAGCCATTGAGAAAGCAGGATACAAAGCTGAAGTTATTAAGCCCAATACAAAGGCGTAAACTCAAATAGTCAATAAAGCCTGTAAAAATTTATGTGGCTTCATCTTATTTGTTGTGGTGTGCTGTTGGTAGCGTTGATAATGTTAAAACCATTTTATAAAAATAATAAAACTAATAAAAAATGAAAAAAATAATTCTAGCAGGTACCCTTCTCTTAGTGACAACCGTCATTTACTCTTTCGTTTCTGGCAATAAAGAAGTCCAGAATACTGAAAGTAACATCAGCTTTTATAAAGCTACTTTGGCATGTGCCGCAGCACCTCAAATTGGTTGTGGTAGCAAAGCCAAACCTGTGTTGCTTAGTTTGGAAAATAAAAACGACATAGTGGCTGAAGCCTGGCTGAACCGAACAGGTACAGTGATTGCAGTAGTATGGAAAGAAAATACGACACCAGACTTGCGCACATCTGTTGCAAATGCGGTGTTCACAGAAAATAAATTGAATGTAACTGCCGTTTCCGGTGAGGAAAAAAAAACATTGGTGGCTGATTTTGCTAATAAACAAAACTGGTATCGAAATACCGATGTTGACAAACTCAGTATGGAAGAAGCCGACATTATTGCAGATCGCCTGATTAGCCGTGTAAATGCCAAAACCCCGTTAAGCAAAGAAAAAGCTGAAAACCTTAAAACGGAATTTATCCAGGCATTGAAAAATCGTTTCACCAAAAATTATGGTTCAGCCATTAACAATAATGAGCAGAAAGTGGCAAATGATAATAAAAAGCAGATAGAGGGAGATTTGCTTTCTATCGGGCAAAAATACCTGAACGAATCAGAAATGACGGCATTGAAAGAAGCGATTGGCATGGGTTTAAGACCAACAGAAAAAGATAAAAGCAAGTCGAAAAGCTGTTGTTCAAAGGAAAATTCATCCGATAAAAACTGTGAAAAGAGTTGCCATAGTAAAGTATGATGCCGCCAAAACCAAACCCGAAGAACTGATTAAAGCCATTGAAGTTATTAAGCCCAATACAAAGGCGTAAAATCAAATAGTCAATCCTGTAAAAACTTATGTGGCTTCATCTTATTTGTTGTGGTGCGCTGTTGGTAGCGTTGATAATGTTAAAACCATTTTCTAAAAATAATAAAAATAATAAAACTAATAAAAAATGAAAAAGTTAATTGTAGCAGGTGCCCTTCTCTCAGCAAAAGAAGCCCCGAATACTAAAAGTAACATCAGCTTTTATAAAGCTCCTTTGGTATGTGCCGCAGCACCTCAAATTGGTTGTGGCAGCAAAGCCAAACCTGTGCTGCTTAGTTTGGAAAATAAAAGCGACGTAGTGACTGAAGCCTGGCTGAACCGAACAGGTACAGTGATTGCATTAGTATGGAAAGAAAATACGACACCAGACTTGCGCACATCTGTTGCAAATGCGGTTTTCACGGAAAATAAATTGAATGTAACTGCCGTTTCCGGTGAGGAAGAAAAAACATTGATGGCTGATTTTGCCAATAAACAAAACTGGTATCGAAATACCGATGTTGACAAACTCAGTATGGAAGAAGCCGGCATTATTGCAGATCGCCTGATTAGCCGTGTAAATGCCAAAACCCCGTTAAGCAAAGAAAAAGCTGAAAACCTTAAAACGGAATTTATCCAGGCATTTAAAAATCGTTTCACCAAAAATTATGGTTCAGCCATTAACAATAACGAGCAGAAAGTGGAAAATGATATTGAAAAGCAGATAGAGGGAGATTTGCTTTCCATAGAGCAAAAATACCTGAACGAATCAGAAATGACGGCATTGAAAGAAGCGATTGGCATGGGTTTAAGACCAACAGAAAAAGATAAAAGCAAGTCGAAAAGCTGTTGTTAAAAGGGAAATTCATCCGATAAAAACTGTGAAAAGAAAGGATGCTGTTCAAAAAAATAATCTAAGTAAAATTTAATTAAAAATGAATTTCATAAAAAATATAATAGGTAACGGAGCCGAACATAAAAATGGCAAAGCTGTTACTGAAGAAAAACTATTACTTGAAATTTCGGGCATGACCTGCGACCATTGTGCAACAGGCATTGAAAAAATGCTTTTAAAAAATGAAGGTGTAACAGAAGCCAAAGTAAGTTATCAAAGTGGCAGTTGCGAATGTTCGTTTGATCCTTCAAAAACAAGTAAAGAAGAAATTGTAAATACAATCAACGAAACAAAAAACTACAAAGTAAAAAGCGAAATCAAAAAAGAGGATTGTTGCGCTACACAAAAAGATAGTTCTTTACAAAATAGCAGCCATTTTGATTTAATCATTATTGGTGGTGGTTCGGCTGCATTTTCAGCAGCTATCAAAGCCGAAAGTTTAGGACTATCAACCTTGATGGTAAACGGCGGATTAGATTTCGGAGGAACTTGCGTAAATGTAGGTTGTGTACCATCTAAAAATTTAATCCGTGCTGGAGAAACTGCTTATCACTCCACACATTCCAACTTTACAGGTATTAAACCCAAAGGAGTTGATATTGATTTTGCACAGGTTATCAAAGACAAGAAAAAATTGGTTGCCACACTTCAAGAAAAAAAATATATGGATGTGGTAAGCGATTTTGAAAACCTGAAAATGGTAACAGGTTGGGCAGAGTTTAAAGACAACAAAACAATTGTTGTGGATAGTAAAACAGAATATACAGCTTTGAAATTCATCATTGCCACTGGTGCGACTACCAATATCCCAAACATTGAAGGATTGAATGAAATTGGCTACCTGACCAATGTCTCGCTTTTTGATTTAGAAGAAAAACCCGAAAGCATTACCATTATGGGGGCAGGATATATCGGATTGGAAATTGCTACGGCTTACAACCGTTTGGGGGTAAAGGTTCGTATCATAGAATTTACAGACAGAGTATTGCGAACACAAACCCCAGACATCAGCGAAGCATTGGAAGCACAAATGCGAAAAGAAGGTATTGAAATTCTTCCAAATTTCCGTGCTGTTAAATTTGAGAAAAAAGGAAGCGAGACAATTATTCATTGTAAATGTCCAGACGGTTCTTTCAAGCAAATCACAGAAAAGGGGAAAATTGTTGTTGCATCAGGTACAAAACCTAATACACAAAAATTAGGCTTACAAAATATCGGATTGCAATTAACTAAAAGCGGACACATTGCAGTAAATGAAAAAATGGAAACAAATTTAACTAACATTTATGCTGTGGGCGATGTTACCAACACACCCGCATTTGTTTACACAGCCGCTTTTGAAGGAAAAATTGCCGTAGAAAATGCTTTTTCAGGAAGTGAAAATAAAGCAGATTACTCTTCTTTACCTTGGGTAGTATTTACTGACCCGCAAGTAGCAGGTGCAGGCTTGGACGAAGCACAAGCTGAACTGCAAAATATTCCGTTTGAAGTTTCTAAAATAGAATTGAAAGACGTGCCGAGAGCCATTGCAGCAAATGACACAAGAGGTTTTATAAAGCTTATTCGCAACACCGAGACCGACAAACTAATCGGAGCAAGAATAGTAGCACCCGAAGGCGGAGAAATTATTCAACAATTGAGTATGGCAATTAAATACGGTATTACTGTAAGAGACCTTGCAGAGAGTTTTTACCCCTATTTGACATTGGGTGAAGGAATAAAATTAGCTGCTATTACATTTGGTAAAGACGTTTCAAAGTTGAGTTGTTGTGCGAGTTAACTCCCACCCATAGTTATACACTCTTGCAAGTTGTACAAGCCAGCGCTGAACCAAAACTTGCAAGAATGTATGACTTGTCAACTGCACAAATACATTTTGCTTTGAAAGTTTAGGGCTTTTCGGATGTTGGATAAAATGGATTTTTCAAGCACCTGTATTGCAGGCTGTAAATATAAATACCCCTTTACTGAATTGGACAGGTGAAGATGACAGACATATCCATTCCCTGCAAAGTATGAAATTCTATATGGTACTTTCCCGATTGGGTAAAACACATATTTTGCTGATTTATCCACGAGAAGGGCATAATTTAGACCAAAGAAAAAATCAAAATGACCTTACGGAGCGCGTTGGACAATGGTTTGTTTATTATCTTAAAAATGGTAAGCAACAAACAGTAGAGGAAAAGTGATTTTTGATAATTAAAATACTTTACTTCTTTTTATAAATGCATCCTCCAGATTAATTAGAAGGTGTATTTATTTTACAACTTCACACGAAGTAAGGAGACCTTCTAGAGAAGAAAACTAAATGCTAAGAATTATGGAAAACTAATTAAAAACGACTTCGGAGTTTTTTTTAGCCCCCTGCGTAAGGGCAAGTGGTTTTGAGCTGCGGAAAGTATTTCAAGCAGCTCAAAACACAACTTGCCGTTGTCCCGCGACAACTTTTTAGGAATGGATTTAAGCCTTTTTTTGGATTGGTAGAAATAATGTTATTGAAAACGCTCTTAAGAGAAGGATTATCGGAATCCGCTTTGATAATTAATAGTTGGAATAAATTTCGGCAGCCATGAAGGCTGCCCGCGAATGTCCTTTATACCTAAAAAAATCCTTTTGCAGATGAGATGGAGATTAAATAGGTGTTTTTCAGTGGTATTGTAGATTTCCGGAATAGTATCTATGTATTTATGTACTTACGTATTCATGCATTCACGCATTCAGGTCTGTACGCATTCATGCTTGTATGCTTTTACGTTTGCATGTATTCAAGTTTGCATGTTTGTATACTTTTATGCTTTTATGTATGCAAACCTATAGTTATATAACTATGCATTACTATATAAAAGTAAATTTTTAAGCGCAATTGCACAGGTATAATTAAACCTGTACAAACACCCAGAAAAATATATTATTCCAAAAGAAAACAGAAAAACCGGAAAAAAGAAAAAGAAAGCAATTTTACAGGATGGATTGTTAGCAGGCCAAAAGGAAACGGAATAAGTCCCGTAAGGGTGGATTGCGAGGTACGAGCAAGACATTATGCCGTAGTCTTTTGGTTAGCTAAGCAATTCCCATCCTACCTTCGTTTTCTTTTTATTATTTCTTTGGAAAAATATAAAGTAAAAAGAATCTCGTGTTTAATAAATTTAAGAGGTAGGATTAAATCCAGTGGTAGGGTTTATCCTTGCGGTTGAGGTAGCAGTACATTTCTTCCTTTTTGAGTTCGGGAAAGAATTTAAGGGCATCTTCAATTGCATAGTTGGGCAGAAAGTAAATCTCTTCACGGACAGCCTTAATTACTTTTTCACGACCATAAAAGCGGACGATCTCGTCAATTTGATCCTGACCCCCGCGCTCAACAATACGGGCAATTACCATTTTATATCCCCCGTCCCAGTCAATACTGTCGAATCTAAAATCCCAGAAGAATTTAGGGTGAAGATTAGGTATATGTTTAGCTGATGGCTTCATTATTTTTTAATAAGGTTAGTATCAAATATAAGCATTTTTTGCTGAATTACCTGCGAAAACCTCTATTTTTATTGGGGTTAATTGGTAAATCTTGGGTCTCTGATTTAAATTTATATAGAGGATTTTTTACTGCCAGCTCCAGCCGTTTTTGGATGTTTTTCCAGTTCTGCTCTTTTTCTTTCAGCACATCTACGCCTTCAAAGGTGGTAATCTTGTCATATGTATTAAGACCTATTGAAGCCCAATACGGGTCTTTATCATATTTTCTCTGATAGGCTTGAAGATAGAACTTTAAGGGCTCTTGTTCAAGCATAAAGTACATATCGACAAAATCCTTGTATCTGTCACCGCTCTGATGAATTGCATGGAGTTTCATTGCTCCAATGTCTTCATTGGAAATCATGCGGACTCCTTCAGTTGTTTCTACTGAATTTAGAAGAGGGTAATTGTGTGTAACAATATCGACTTTTATATTATCGATGTAGGTAAGAACTGTGTTAGGGAAGACCTTGCTTTCGTTTTGATTTACACCGTAAGTATCATGCAGATATTTGAGCATCATCTTCGAATCAAAATCTTTTGTTGTAAAAAGATCTATATCTACCGATAAGCGGTGTCCTAATCGTAAGGCTAGCGCCGTACCTCCGACCAGCACATGTTCTTTCAATTTTTCATCTTTCATAAGTCTTTGGAGAAGTTCCCACATCTCCTGGGTAACTGTTTCTTTGTAGAGCATAATTTCATGTTTTTCAGAAAATTAATTCTGAAAAAGGCCTGCTCTTTTAATGTGTCTTCTGATGGCTCTACTTGACCGTGCATGCCCAATCCTAATAGTTTAAGACTGTGTTAGGAGCAAATAAGCCAAATACTTCCAAACACTTCCAAGTACTTTCTAATTGGAGTGTAAGTGCTGATTATAAGATATATTGGTATTTAAGTAATTGAAGTCATGGAAAATGAAGAAAAAAAGAACCCACATAAAGGAGGCAGACCTCCTAAAATTGATCCCGCCGTTCACCGCTATTCCATCAGTCTTACTGAGGAAGAAAATGCACGATTCCTGACTCTTTTTGAGACTTCAGGAATGCATGTAATGGCGCACTTTATTACGGCGTGCGTTTTTCAAAAAGGGATAAAAACAGTAAATATCGATAAAGCTACAATAGATTATTATATGCGCCTGACCTCTTTTTACAGCCAGTTTAGGGCTGTCGGGGTAAATTACAATCAGGTTGTCAAGATTCTATATCAAAAATTTTCCGAAAAGAAAGCTTCGGCATATTTGTACAAACTGGAAAAGCAGACAATCGAATTAGCTGTTTTATCTAAAAAGATAATACAGCTCACAGAGGAATTTGAATTAAAGCATCTTAAAAAATAAATATTTCCAGTGTTTTAAACTTTTAACTAAGCCAAATGCAGTCACATTGTTCTATAAAAAGAAAAAAAAAGAGGAAATACATCATTGTATTTTAAATTCGTTTTGATGCTGTGAGAAATGCGGTGTCTTAATTAAGTTTAATAATATTTGATATGGAAAATTTAGAGGGTGAACAGTTTGAAAATGATGATATTATATCAAAAAATTATGAAGATTTAGAAAGAGAAAAAGAACAAAAATTCGTAAATTTCATGATTGAAATTATGGTGTCATTAACATTAAAAGAATTATATGAAGAGGGCGATTAGATATTTAAGGTTTAGCCAGTTGGGACAAAGTAACGGCTCTATTGAAAGACAGGAATTATATACTGATCAATACCTGCAGTATAATAATATACAATTGGTAGATACCTTTATCGACAGAGGGAAAAGTGCCAAGACTTTTGATCGTCCGGATTTTATAAAACTGCAGACATTTATTGCGAAACATTATAAATCTGTAGATTATCTCCTTGTAGATCAGCTTGACCGTTTCAGCAGGGACGCTGGAGAAGCGATGAATATGGTAAAGCAGTTCCAAAAAAAATATAGTATTCAGATTATCAGCGTGACTGAAGGGATTGTTTTTGATTATGACACGCCGGGAAGCTTTTTCAGGGCAGGGTTACAATTGTTACTTGCTGAAGAGGATAATATCAACAGAAGTATAAAAGTGCGTGGCGGGCTTTACACTGCCCGTGCTAAAGAAGGCCGCTTCCTTACCAGAGAAAAACCTTTTGGCTACAGCAAGATTGGAGAAGGAAAACAGCGACATCTTGAAGTAAATGAAATAGAAGCCAAAGTGGTAAGAAATATTTATGATATGTTCCTACGTGATGTGCCATTATATAAAATCAAGGAAATTGCGTACGGAGCTGGATTTGACAGAAAAGGCAACATGGCTATTGACCGCGTGCTGGCAAATCCTGTTTATGCAGGACTTGTCAGAGTTGAACCTTTCAAGGATCTGCCGGGAGGCCTTTTTCCAGCTATTCATGAACCGATAGTTGATAAGACAACATGGACAATGGTACAATCCAAAATGAAAAAGGTTGATAAGGTAAAAGTAACTGTAGACGAGGAAATACCGCTGAGAGGCGTTGTAAAATGCCACTGCGGAACTCCTCTGACAGGCGCACCCTCTCGTGGTAAATCTGGAAAATATTTTTACTATTATAAATGTAAGCATTCGAAACATAACAACATAAGTGCTGTAAAAGCACATGAGCAGTTTTTAAATGCCTGCAACCTCATGAGTGTTCCTGAAGGGAAAATTAAGGAAATAAGAGCTGGATCTTATGCTTCAATTGAACAGGAAGTAAAAGCAAACAAGAAAAAAGTTGCAGACAAAAGGCACGAACTTGACGAAGTACAGCACAGATTAAATAAGGTAGAAGAAAAATGGTTTAAAGATGAAATAAATAAAGACACTTACGAAAGATGGTATTCTACCTATAGTGATCATATCTTAACACTTACTGCATCAATAGAAAGATTCAGTACAAACCAAGGTAAAGCTTTTGAAGTTCTAGATAATAACTTGGATTTAATGAGTGATATCAGGCATGTATATACAAAATTAGATGTTTTGCAAAAACGTCAATTTGTAAACATGGTGTTCGATGGCAACTTATACTACCAAGAGGGTATATATCGAACACCTACAATGATGGAGATATTTTCTCATAATGCCAGTAAAATGGAGGAAAAAGGATATCTTATATATCAAAAAAAGAGGGATAACAGAAATGTTATCCCTCACAGTGGGCGATGAGGGGTTCGAACCCCCGACCCCCTCGGTGTAAACGAGGTGCTCTGAACCAGCTGAGCTAATCGCCCTATTTTACTAGGCTGCTATCATTTCGTGATTGCGAGTGCAAATATACAGCTAGATTTTGTATTTGCAAGCATATTTAGAAAAAAAATGAAATATTTTTTAGTCTTTTTATTTACTAACTTATTTCTCAGCTTTTTAAAAGATTCAGAAAAAATCTCTTTTTCTTATAATTTAGTTAAAAATCGAAATCTCGGCCGTTAAATCTTAATATTACTCTGTATTGTCATACATTTGCATACCTTAAATATTATATTATAAATGGCACGATTTAAAGAAAATGATTTACCAAAATCAAAAATAACGGCTACTTCACTTAATAAAGCAAAAACAATATTTACATACGCAGGCCATCACAAATGGAAATTCTTTATTGGATTAATTTTCCTGCTGTTAACCGGAGCCACTGCCCTTGCCTTCCCTAAATTAATGGGAATGCTTGTTGACTGTGTAAAAAATAAAGATTTCAGCGAAGCTAATACAATTGCTTTAGGCTTAATTGCGATTCTGTTTTTACAATCATTTTTCTCATTTTTCAGATTATCATTATTCGTAAACTTTACCGAAAATACATTGGCAAATTTACGTTTGGCTTTGTATACCAATTTGGTTAAATTGCCAATGACTTTTTTCTCTCAAAAAAGAGTTGGAGAATTAAATAGTCGTATCAGCGCCGATATTACACAGATTCAGGATACATTAACTACAACAATTGCCGAATTTTTACGTCAGTTTATACTAATTGTTGGAGGCGTAATTTTATTGGCTACAGAAAGTTTTAAATTAACTTTATTAATGCTGTCAGTAGTTCCGCTGGTTGCGATCGCTGCGGTTGTTTTTGGAAGATTTATTAGAAAATATTCAAAAAAAGTTCAGGATCAGGTTGCAGAAAGCCAGGTAATTGTTGAAGAAACGATGCAGGGAATCAGCATTGTAAAAGCTTTTGCAAATGAATGGTACGAAATTGCACGTTATAAAGGAAAGATTAACGAGGTTGTAAAACTGGCAATTAAAGGCGGTCAGTATCGTGGTTATTTTGCTTCATTTATTATTTTCTGTTTATTTGGAGCCATTGTAGCTGTAGTTTGGTTTGGAGTACGTTTAAGTATTTCCGGCGAAATGAGTGTTGGGCAGTTAATTTCGTTTGTATTATATTCTACTTTTGTTGGTGCTTCTTTTGGAGGAATTGCCGAATTATATGCACAAATTCAGAAAGCCATTGGAGCAACTGAACGTGTTTTTGAATTATTAGACGAAAGTCCGGAAAAGATCAATTCAAATTCAAACAAAAATCAAGAGAAAATTAAAGGAAATGTGACTTTTAGCAATGTAGCTTTCAGTTACCCAACCCGTCAGGAAATTCAGGTTTTAAAAGATGTAAATTTTCAAGCCGAATTTGGTCAAAAAATAGCCATTGTAGGACCAAGCGGTGCTGGAAAGTCTACTATTTCATCGCTTTTACTGCGCTTTTATGACATTACTTCCGGAGAAATTACGGTTGACGGAAAAAACATTTACGATTACGACTTAGAAGATCTTCGTGGAAATATGAGTATTGTACCTCAGGATGTTATTCTTTTTGGAGGAACAATTAGAGAAAATATAGCTTACGGAAAACCTGATGCTACTGATGAAGAAATTATTGCCGCTGCGAAACAAGCCAATGCTTTTAATTTTGTAGATGGTTTTCCTGAGAAATTTGAAACTTTGGTTGGAGAACGTGGTGTTAAACTTTCGGGTGGGCAACGCCAGCGTATTGCAATTGCTAGAGCTTTGCTTAAAAATCCAAGTATTTTGATATTAGACGAGGCTACTTCATCTTTAGACAGCGAAAGCGAAAAACTGGTTCAGGAAGCTTTAGAAGTATTAATGGAAGGAAGAACCAGTATTATTATCGCTCACCGACTTTCGACAATTAGAAATGCTGATAAAATTTTAGTTCTCGATAACGGAAAAATTTCAGAAGAAGGAACACATCAGGAATTAATAAACTTAGAAAATGGTATTTATAAAAACTTAAGCAATCTACAGTTTAGTAATTCTTAAATAAATCTCAATTTTATAAATTTCAAATTCCAATAAAAAAGTCCAATGCTTTGCAAATGGACTTTTTTTGTAAATCAAAATCTATTTAAACTGGACTGAAGTCCAGCTCTACAATATAATTTGTTCCTTCGGAACGAAAAAAGAGCCAGAGGCTCGATACATATTATAGGGCTGGACTTCAGTCCAGTTTATAATGAACAAAAAAAGCTCCAATTTTTAATTGAAGCTTTATATATATGTAAACTGGGATAGAAATTAAAAAATTATTTCCCTTTTCTACGTTTACGCTCTGTTTTAATCATAGATAATTCACGGCTTGTTTGTCCTGCAACAGAAGTATTTTCTTCAGCACGGCGAATCAAGTACGGCATAACATCTTTTACGGGACCAAAAGGAAGATATTTTGCAACATTATATCCGTTTTCAGCAAGGTTATAGCTAATGTTGTCGCTCATTCCGTATAATTGCCCGAACCAGATTCTTTTATCGTTTTTGGCAATTCCTTTTTGAGCCATCATTTCCATTAATTTATAAGAACTTAATTCGTTGTGAGTACCTGCAAAAATGGCCATAGTCTCTAAATGTTCTAACATATAATGAACAGCGGCATCATAATTATCATCTGTAGCTTGTTTAGAAACACAAATTGGAGAAACGTATCCTTTTTCTTCAGCACGTTTATTTTCCTTTTCCATGTAAGCGCCGCGAACCAATTTCATCCCGATAAAGAAACCTTCTTTTTTAGCAATTTCGTGCAGACCTTTTAAATAATCTAAACGATCCCAGCGGTACATTTGTAAAGTATTGAAAATGATTGCTTTTTCTTTGTTGTATTTACGCATCATATCGGTTACCAAATCATCAGCAGCATCCTGCATCCAGCTTTCTTCACCATCAATCAATAAAGCAACATCTTTTTTATAAGCTTCACTGCAAACCTGATCAAAACGAGCCACTACTCTATTCCATTCTTCTTGTTCTGCTGGGCTTAAAGTTTGTTTCTCACCTAATTTTTCATACAATTCAAAACGTCCTAAACCAGTTGGTTTAAATACTGCAAACGGAATTGCCAGGCGTTCTTTTGCAAATTCAATAGTTTTTAAAGTCATTTCTAAGGCAGCATCAAATTGCGCTTCCTCTTCTTTTCCTTCAACTGAATAATCTAATACAGATGAAACACCTTTGGTAAACATTTTATCTACTACAGTTAAACAGTCATTTTCGTTTACTCCCCCGCAAAAATGATCAAAAACAGTCGCGCGAATCAATCCTTCTACAGGAAGATGTGCTTTGATTGCAAAATTAGTAACAGCAGTTCCAATACGTACTAAAGGCTCACTATCAATCATTTTAAAAAGAAAGTAAGCTCTGTCTAGTTCAGTATCACTCTTTAGCGAAAAAGCTACCTGAGTGTTATCGAATATTTTTTCCATTAAGTTTAGTTTTTGTGCAAAGATAGACACTGTTTTGAATATAGTTTACGAAATCGTGTGATATTTTTTGAAATTATCAATATGAAGCTGTAAAAAAAAATAAATTATGAAGTAAAGTTTTACTACTTTATTTAGGACTAAATTCAAAATTATTTAATGAACACTTTATAAAAGGAATATTTAATTTAGAATAATTCATTTTAAAACAAATTAGACAAAATGTTTGAATATTATTAAGCTAAAAATGCCTTATTTTGCGGTTTTAATTAACCTCGGAATTATGCAGTCTATCCAAGCAAATAATTATTTCGTGCATTTTAACCAAAATGCATACGAAGCTTTAAATAAATATTTAAGAGAAAATAAGTATTCAAATATTTTTATAATTGTTGATACTGAGACAAATGAATATTGTCTGCCAAAGCTTCTGCCAATTATTGAAACTGATTTAAACATTGAAATTATTGAGTTTGAAGCCGGAGAAGCTAACAAAAATATTGAGACTTGTATACAAATCTGGCATGTTTTAACGGAACTTGGTGCCGATAGAAAATCTCTTATTATTAATTTAGGTGGAGGTGTTGTTACTGATCTTGGTGGATTTGTAGCTTCAACCTTTAAAAGAGGTGTTGATTTTATTAATATTCCAACTACTTTGTTATCTATGGTTGATGCTTCTGTTGGTGGAAAAACAGGTGTTGATTTAGGGAATCTTAAAAACCAAATTGGAGTTATCAATGTTCCTCAAATGGTTTTAATCGATACACAATACCTTGAAACTTTACCGCAAAGCGAAATGCGTTCAGGACTGGCAGAAATGCTTAAACACGGTTTAATCTACGACGCTCCATACTGGAGAGAATTCCTTGATATTACATCTATCGATTACAACGGACTTGATACTTTAATTTACCGTTCTGTAGAAATTAAAAATGAAATTGTAATTCAGGATCCAACCGAAAAAAATATCCGTAAAGCATTAAATTTCGGACATACTTTAGGTCACGCAATTGAAAGTTACTTTTTAGAAAGCGAAGAAAAAACTACTTTACTTCATGGTGAAGCAATTGCTGTTGGAATGATTTTGGAAAGTTATATTTCACTTCATAAAAATTTAATTTCAAAAGAAGAATATATAGAAATTAAAACTGCTATTCAGTCAATTTATGATCAGGTAATTTTTGAAGAAAAAGACATTGATCCTATCCTAGAATTACTGGTTCATGACAAAAAAAATGAATATGGTTTGATTCAATTTGCTTTAATTGAAGGAATCGGAAAAATAAAAATTAACCAATCGGTTGAAAATAAATTGATTCTGGAAGCGTTTCAGGATTATCAATCTTAATTTTTTTTAATCAAAAGCATTGCTTTTGGTATATATTATTTTTTACATTTGCCACGATGAAAACAAACAATAAACAAAGACAATTCAGCTCTTACAGAAACCGTCTCAGCAGTTCTTTATTAAGAATGTTGAACCGTTTTTATAATAGTAAAAGCCCGTTTTGTTTTGATGTTTTCCAATGCTCTAAGGCAGAACACGAAAAACTGCAAATTATATTTGCCAATATTAGAGTTTGAATTTTAAATTTAGCATAAAATCACTAAATTTAATAAATGAGAACTTAAAATATTGAAATATAAATGAATACAAAATATTCTGACCTAATTAATCAAACATATTACTTTCCGCAAGAGGAATTCAAACTAAATAAAGACAACTTATTGTTTCACAATATCGATTTAATGAAATTGGTAGAACAATACGGAACACCTTTGAAGTTTACTTATTTACCTCAAATTTCTGAAAACATCAACAAGGCAAAGTCATGGTTCAGAAAAGCAATGGAAAAGAATAAATATGACGCAAAATATTACTATTGTTATTGCACAAAAAGTTCTCATTTTGAATATATTATGAACGAGGCCTTTAAGAATAACATTCATATAGAAACATCATCAGCATTTGATGTTAATATTGTTGAGAATCTTCTTGAAAATGGTAAAATCAACAAAAGTACTTATGTAATTTGTAATGGTTTCAAGAGAGATGAATACATTACTAATATAGGCAGATTGATTAATAACGGACATAAAAATACTATTCCGATTATTGACAATTATGAAGAACTTGATTTACTTCAGGCAGAAATAAAAGGAAAATTTAAAATTGGAATTCGTATTGCTGCTGAGGAAGAACCTAAATTTGAGTTTTATACTTCAAGATTAGGAATTGGTTACAAAAACATTGTTTCGTTTTATAAAAAACAAATTCAGGAGAATGATAAATTAGAGCTTAAAATGCTTCACTTTTTCATTAATACCGGAATCAACGATACTTCATATTATTGGAACGAGCTTGTAAAATGTATTAAAGTATACATTGCCCTT
Source organism: Flavobacterium sp. (assembly GCF_039595935.1). Taxonomy (NCBI): domain Bacteria; kingdom Pseudomonadati; phylum Bacteroidota; class Flavobacteriia; order Flavobacteriales; family Flavobacteriaceae; genus Flavobacterium; species Flavobacterium sp. The sequence goes on from NZ_JBCNKR010000004.1 coordinate 84,467, forward strand.
AAAAAGGAATGCCCTACTCTGGATGGTTTGAATATTGGAGGCGGTTTCCCAATTAAAAACTCGCTTGCTTTTGAATATGACTATCAATATATGATTGATGAGATCATTAATCAGATTAAAATTGCCTGCGAAGAGGCTGAAGTTGACGTTCCTAATATTTTTACTGAATTTGGTTCATTTACAGTAGGTGAAAGTGGTGGCGCTATCTATCAGATTTTGTATCAAAAACAACAAAATGACAGAGAAAAATGGAATATGATCGATTCTTCGTTCATTACAACTCTGCCTGATACATGGGCAATAAACAAACGTTTTATCATGCTGGCAATTAACCGCTGGAACGATACATACGAGCGGGTTTTGTTAGGAGGTTTAACTTGTGATAGTGATGATTATTACAACTCAGAGCAAAACATGAACGCTATTTACCTGCCAAAATACAATAAAGAAAAGCCATTGTATATTGGTTTCTTCAATACCGGAGCCTATCAGGAAACTATTGGAGGCTATGGAGGTTTACATCACTGTTTGATTCCGCAGCCAAAACATATTTTAATAGATCGCGATGAAAATGGAATTCTGGCAACAGAAGTTTTCTCTGAACAACAGACTTCTGATGATGTATTGAAAATTTTAGGCTACAAGAAAAAAATATAAAAAAAAGCGCAAATTACGAAGTTTATTCCTATAAAATTATTAATTTGCATATACAGTAAAAAGGTTAAAAACTTTTAATTCAAAAAAAACAAAAAAACAAAAAACAAAATGAAAGGACCAATCAGTCAGTTTATTCAAAAACATTATTTACATTTTAATTCTGCTTCACTGGTAGATGCCGCTAAAGAATATGAACAACAATTAGCAAATGGAGCTAAAATGTTGGTAAGTATGGCTGGAGCTATGAGTACAGCTGAAATAGGTAAAATTTTTGCTGAAGTAATTAGACAAGATAAAGTACAAATCATTTCATGTACTGGAGCCAATCTAGAAGAAGACATCATGAATTTAGTGGCTCACTCTCACTACGAAAGAGTTCCTAATTACCGTGATTTGACACCAGAAGACGAATGGGCTTTACTTGAAAGAGGACTAAATCGTGTTACAGATACTTGTATCCCTGAACACGAAGCTTTTAGACGTTTACAAAAACACATTTATAAAATCTGGAAAGATGCCGATGATAATGGGGAACGTTATTTCCCACATGAATTCATGTACAAAATGTTATTATCAGGAGTTCTTGAAGAATACTACGAAATCGACTTAAAAGACAGCTGGATGTATGCAGCAGCTGAGAAAAATTTACCAATTATTGTTCCTGGATGGGAAGATAGTACAATGGGTAATATTTTTGCTTCTTATGTTATTAAAGGTGAGTTAAAAGCATCAACAATGAAATCAGGTATAGAATACATGACTTTCCTTGCTGACTGGTATACAAAAAACAGCCAAAATGGAATTGGATTCTTCCAAATTGGTGGTGGTATCGCAGGAGACTTCCCTATTTGTGTTGTTCCTATGCTTTATCAGGATATGGAAATGCACGATGTTCCATTCTGGAGCTATTTCTGCCAAATTTCAGATTCAACAACTAGTTATGGTTCTTATTCAGGAGCAGTTCCAAATGAGAAAATTACCTGGGGTAAACTAGATATCAAAACGCCTAAATTTATTATTGAGTCGGATGCTACAATTGTGGCTCCGTTAATATTCGCATATTTATTAGATTTATAGTATATTTTTATGAAAAGAATTATAGTAGACTACGCCAAATTGACCAATGAAATTTTAAACCTTTTGGTTGAAAAATTTCCTGATGGTTATGATGATTCGGATGTAATCCGTTTTAGAAACGCTAAAAACGAATTAGTAGAAGCTGTTGAAGTTCGTACAGAAGACACTATTTATTTAGTAAAAATTAGTACTAAGCTTGCTGACAGAATTGAAAATTACGAAGACGACGACGATATTGATCTTGACGTTGACACAATCGAACCAGTAAAAGGTCTTGATCTTGATGATGAAGCAGCTGACGATGACGATGATGACGATAATCAAGACAAACCAGATTCTGATGGTGGTGACGGTGATGACGACGATGATGACAGAGACGATATTGGAGACGATGAAGATGATGAAGACGACGAAGATTAATTAATCGTTTAAATTATAAAAAAAAAGGAACTCTTTCAGGGTTCCTTTTTTTATGAGTGAAATCAAAAAAATAATTTTATTTTATAAGAAAAATACTATATTTATGTTTTATTCCAGCTTTAAAATATAAATATTCGCCTCATGAATTCAGAATTACTACACGCCAAACTAAAAGAAAATTTTGGGTTTGAAAAATTTAGACCAAATCAGGAAACTATAATAAATACTGTATTATCAGGTCAGGATACCTTGGCAATTATGCCAACCGGTGGAGGAAAATCAATATGCTTTCAATTGCCAGCTCTTATACTTCCGGGAATAACGATTGTTATTTCGCCATTGATTGCTCTAATGAAAGATCAGGTAGACAGTTTAAAAACTAACGGAATTTCTGCCTGCTACATAAACAGCAGTCAATCGTCAGAAGAACAGCAGTTTTATATTGATAATTTAAAATCAAATACTTTTAAGCTTGTCTATATTGCTCCTGAAAGTTTGTCTTATTTAGATAATATTTTTAATGAACTAAAAATCAGTTTAATTGCTATTGATGAAGCACATTGTATTTCTTCCTGGGGACACGATTTTAGACCTGCTTATACTAATTTAGGCTATTTAAAAAACCGCTTCCCTTCTACTCCTGTGCTTGCCTTAACTGCAACGGCAGACAAAGCAACGCGTGTTGACATAACAAAACAGTTAAATTTAAAAAATCCTAAAACTTTTGTTGCTTCATTTGATCGCAAAAATCTAAGTCTTGAAGTTCGTCCTGCTCTGGATCGTGTAAAACAAATAATTGATTTCGTTGAAAATAAACCTAACGAATCAGGAATTATTTATTGCCTTAGCAGAAAAACAACTGAAGAACTGGCGGAGAAATTAATGAAAAACGGAATTTCTGCAAAAGCATATCACGCTGGTTTAGATAATGATAAAAGAGCTAAAACACAGGATGAGTTTATCAATGATGATTGTCAGGTTGTCTGTGCCACTATTGCATTTGGAATGGGAATTGACAAATCAAACGTACGCTGGGTTATACATTATAATCTTCCAAAAAATATTGAAGGTTATTATCAGGAAATTGGGCGTGCCGGACGTGATGGTCTTCCTGCTGAAACAGTTTTATTTGAAAGTTATGCTGATGTAATTCAGCTTCAAAAATTTGCATCGGAAGGATTAAATTCTGATGTACAGCTGGCAAAATTAGAAAGAATGAAACAATATGCGGATGCAGTAAGCTGCAGGCGAAAAATTCTTCTTTCATATTTTGGTGAATTGGTTACAGAAAATTGTGGCAATTGTGATATCTGCAAAAATCCACCTACTTTTTTTGATGGAACAATTCTAGCTCAGAAAGCTCTTTCGGCCATCACCCGTTTACAGGAATCAGAACCTTTGGCAGTTATTGTTGATTTTTTAAGAGGTTCAAAAAACGCATATATTTACGAAAAAAATTATCAAACGCTAAAAACGTACGGAATTGGTGCCGATATTTCATGGTACGACTGGAATCAATATCTTATTCAATTAATTAATTTAGGATATTGTGAAATTGCTTTTCACCAGCATAATAAAATCTTATTGACTCCTTTTGCAAAAAAAGTTCTGTTTGAAGGAGAAAAAGTAAAACTAACGACTGTTGTTAAGAAAGTAATTGATAAAAATGAAATAAAACAAGAGAAAGCAAAAGTTGCTAAAAACTCTCTTTTTGAAACACTTAGAAAATTGCGTCATGAAATTGCGCAGGAAGAAGAAGTTCCGGCTTATGTGATTTTTAGTGATGCCGCATTACGTCAGATGGAAATTTTAAGACCAATGAGCGATGAAGAATTTCTTGCTGTTGATGGAGTTGGAAAAGCTAAACTTGAAAAATATGGTAATGATTTTATTAACGCAATTATTGAATTTCAAAGAAATAAGTCTGTTGTAAAAAGAGAAAAAAGGAAAGTACTTATGAGAAAACTCTGGAATTATTTCAAGCTGGAAATTCGGTTACTGAAATTGCAGGAAAACGAAATTTAAACGAAACTACCATTGTTTCTCATTTAGCAAAATTATATGTCGATGGTCATGATCTGGATTTAAGTCAATTTGTTTCAGAAAATGAAATTACAGAAATTGAGAAAGCACAAATTGAATTGGAAAAACCAACGGCCTTAAAACCTTATTTTGATTACTTTGAAGAGAAAATGTCTTATGACAAAATCAGGTTTGGACTGGCCTATATTGAAAGAAATCAAAATAGGCAAATTAAAAGTAAATCGTATTCAGTTGATGAAATACGGCTTACTCATACAGAAGCTTATAAAAAATGGGATGCAGCAGAAGATCAAAAACTTATAAATCTTTTTAAGGAAGGCAAAAAAGTTGAAGAAATAGCTAATCTATTAGGACGAAATACTGGAGCAATTACTTCACGTTTAAAAAAACTGGAATTGAAATAACATATAAATTCTTTTATTTTAAAATTTGATATTTTATTAGAATAATAAACCCGACAGGTTTTTAAAACCTGTCGGGTTTATTCATTATAAAGATCTTTGTCAAAGTTTTAAACTTTGACAAAGATTTTATCGTTGTTTATAGTTTACAAATATCTTTCTTCAAAAACTTTCTGATGATGTTTTTGATGCCCGATCATAACAAAACCCAAAGCTCTAACAGAAATTTGATTTCCTGAAGCAGTTCCAATTCTTTTAAGCTGGTCTTCAGATAAACTTTTGTAAAACAATAAAGTTGAATGTCTTAGTGCAGAAAATTCAGTTAGTAAATCCTGAATACTTCTACTTCCGGCATCTGTATTTATTGCATAATCATTTTCTTCAAAACTAGGCAGTGGGGTTTGGTCATTTCTTGAAAATCTCAAAGCACGATAAGTAAATATTCGTTCAGAATCCATTATGTGCTGTATGATATCTTTTATCGTCCATTTCCCTTCTGCATAACGATAATCAAATTTATCCATCGGGATATTTTGAACAAATCGGATAAATTCATGAAGAGAAATTTCCAATTCTTCGATCAATTTTCCATCTCCGGCTTGTTTGATATAAGTTCCAAAATGTCCCGAATACTCATTTTCTAATAACTGACTTGCAATCATTTTTATAATTTTAAAGTTTACAAATTTGAGATTAAGCTGAATTTCTACTTGCGTTAGTATTTCCAAAAAGAGATCTTGTTACGATTTTTTCGTATACTTTAATAAGATCTTCGTTTGTTGAATTTTCTTTGTTTAGCTCATTAATTTTTAATAAAGCATATTGCTGTATTGTCAACAATGGCAATACAATACGCTCTCTTATCTGAATAGAAGCTATACCATCAGGATAATTTTCCATTAAAGTTTTGTGTCCGGCAATTTTCAATAAAAGACGTTTTGTTTCAGAGAATTCATCATAGATAATCTGCCAAAATTCACCAAACTCAGGATCTTTTCTCATATAAGCTGTCAATGGCAAAAATGATTTTGCTAATGACATCATACTATTTTCTAACAAAGTTTTGAAAAATAATGAATTGTGATATAAATCCTGAACTCTGTCCCATTGACCTCTTTCTTCAAAATGTTTTAAAGCAGTTCCAACTCCAAAAATCCTGGTACGTTTTGTTTTAACTGACTCCATGAACCCACAAACGGAATAGCTCTTAAATCAGCAAAATCCAAAGATTCAGATTTGCTTCTTTTTGAAGGACGGCTTCCAATGTTAGTTTTAGAGTAGTATTTCAACGTACTCATTTTTTCTAAATACGGAATAAATTTCGGGTGGTTCTTAAAACTTAAATATTTATCATAACCTAAATTAGCTAATTGAGTCAAAATTTGAGTTTCTTCTGCAGATAATTCATTTTTATCTTTACTAAAAACCTGATTCGTAATTCCGGCACTCAATAAGTTTTCAATATTGTAACGGCAAGAATCCAGAGTTCCAAAATTTGAACTAATTGTTTGTCCCTGAACAGTTATCTGAATTTCCTGATTTTCAATTTTTGGACCTAAAGAAGCATAGAATTTATGTGTTTTCCCACCGCCACGAGCAGGAGGTCCGCCACGGCCATCAAAGAAAATAGCTTTAATTCCGTATTGCCTTGAAATTTCAGTTAATGAAATTTTTGCCTGATAAATACTCCAGTTTGCCATTAAATAACCGCCATCTTTTGTGCCATCAGAGAAACCAAGCATAATAGTCTGCTCATTTCCTCTTGATTTTAAATGCTTAGAATATTCAGGATTAGTATATAACTGCTCCATAATTTGATGAGCATTTTGTAAATCATCAACTGATTCAAAAAGAGGAATAATATCAACCGTAGGATTTTCCCAATTGTTCAAACGAATCATGGCAAAGGTTTCCATCACATTGAGAGCGCTTTCGTTGTTACTAATAATGTAACGATTTGCTCCTTCTTCTCCATTATTTTGCTGAATGGTTTTAATAGCCTGAACAGATTCTAAAGTAGAACGTGTAATTTCATTTTCAAAATCGGCAGGATTTAAATTTCCTTTTACTTTTGATAAAACATCAATTTTTTGATCTTCTGTCAATTCATAATAATTTTTAGGAAAAATATCAGAACCAGAATTCAAATAGTAATTCACTACATCTTTAAATACCGCATTATGAATCTTGCTGTTTTGACGAATATCTAAAGTGGCAAAATGGAATCCGAATAAATTAATTTTCACTAAAAGTGCTTCTAACTCGTCTAAATATAGAGATTGATGCTTCTCGATAATTATAGTTCGAATTGTATTCAACTGATCTAGTAATTCTTTTAAAGTGATAAAAATTTCACCTTTAGAATAAAATACCGAACGGTAAAGTTTTTGTTCAAGATCAGCAACTAAAGTATCTACACCTGAGAAAGTTAGCTTTCGTTTTAAATTTCTCATTTCAACATAATAACACTTTAAAATTGAAGTTCTTAAACGATCTGCAACTTTAAGAGTAATCTCTGTTGTAACAAATGGATTTCCGTCGCGGTCACCTCCCGGCCAGAATCCTAATTTTATTAATTGATTCTGAATTGGATTTCCGTCATGAAGATTTTTTTGAAGATAATGTACAATTTCTCCCGCTGTAGCATAAAATACATTTTCAAGATACCAAATCAAACTTACCGCTTCGTCGTAAGGATTTGGTTTTTCATGCTGAATAAAAGGCGTTTTTCCTAACTGAGCTAGTAATTGCTTGATTTGTAACAAATCGTTTTGACGAATTGCTTCTGTCAAATCGTTGATAATTCCTAAAACCGGTCCAGGATAAAACTGTGTTGGGTGAGCCGTTAAAACGGTACGAACATTGAAATTCTCAAGAAATCCAATTAATTCGTCATCTTTTTCTTTGGCGTCAGATTTCTCTTTAATATCACGAAGAGATCCTCGCCCTTCCATATTGTTAACTTCCGGAAATGCAGCATCTTCAATAGCATCAAACAATACAATCTGACGTTCTATATATTGAATAAATCGAAACATTAAATCGATTTTCTCAGTTTCTGAAGCATTGTTTAGAAACTTATTCGAAAAGAAATCGAAAATTTCTTTTGGAGTTTCCTGTTTTTTAAATCCCGTTTCGCAAGTTTCTGTAAATAAAGGCAGTAAAACACCAGTATTGTCAATAGAATCAAAAGGCAATGTTATGAAAACACTGTTGTAAATGTGGTATTTTGAAAGAACATCTCGATTAAAACGTTCTATTTTTGGCAACGTGTACATAAAATTCTGTTATAGTTGGTTGGTTAATTAGTCATAAAAAAACCCCAAGAATAAACTTGAGGTATATTTTTATATAGCATTCAAGAAAAGTTCTTACATATTTTTGAAAATAGTATGCATCAAACGCTTCTTATCGTTAATACTTTCTTCTAATGAAATCATTGTTTCAGTTCTGTAAACACCATCGATATCATCAATCATGAAAATAACTTCTTTTGCATGTTTTGTATCTTTTGCTCTGATTTTGCAAAAGATGTTGAATTTTCCTGTCGTTACAGATGCAACTGTTACGAATGGAATTTGATTGATACGCTCTAATACAAATTTAGTTTGAGATGTATTATTAAGAAATACCCCTACATAAGCAATAAATGAATAACCTAATTTATCGTAATCTAAGGCTAATGAAGACCCCATGATGATACCGGCATCCTCCATCTTTTTTACTCTAACGTGTACTGTACCAGCAGAAATCAATAGTTTTTTTGCAATGTCAGTAAACGGTACTCTCGTATTGTCTATTAACATATCTAAAATCTGGTGATCTACTTCATCTAAACGAAATTTACTCATAATTCTTTAATTAATATTACTAATTGCTATTACAAAGTATAAAAATATATATAAAAAATAACAAATTCACATAAAAATTAACTTTTTATCAAGCCGTTAACAAATTTAATGTTTTTATTTAAATAAAAGTCTGCTTTTTGGTTCATTTTCGGAATATTAGAATAATCATCAGAATAAACAGCACCATTTCCGTCGTATTCATAATGACCAAAATAATTTTCCAATTCGCCCGCTTCTACTATATAAGCATTAAAATGAATCTTATTTTCAATCAATTCTTCTTTGTATTGAGCGACAAAATTCGTAATAATTTCGATACCATCATAATTTATTTTGATATTTTTCCACATAAAATCATAAAAAACCACTTTATTTTGTGAAATATTCAAATAATCGGAAATTCTATTAATAACTAAATCGTTTTCGTTTATGAGCTGAAAGCTCGAAATTAGTGAGAAAAATATGTATTTTCGGGTCGTTTCTCTATCGTAATCATTAGGATAATGACCCGCCTCGAATAATATAGTAGGAACGCCCAAAAACTGAAAAGTATCCCCTATACAGTTTATATTGAATGAATCGTCAAATCTGCCTACTTGTCCGGGAATATAATTTTGTAAAACATCGTTAATTCCGGCAATAAGATTTATGGCTTTTTGTCTGTTTTCGTTTACATCTCTTTCTTCATTATAAGAAGGGGCTAAAAATGAAACCGTTGCAGGCTTTCCTGTGTCGCCTGCGCCAAAAATTGTACGCTGATCGTGAAGATTAAAACAAAAATCAGGTTTAAAATCTTCAAAAACGGCTCTTAATACATTACTTTCTGGCTGAGTAAGGTTTTGAGAATCGCGGTTTAAGTCAATTTTATTAGCATTTTCGCGAGTATAAAGTCGTGCTCCGTCAGGATTTAAAATCGGAATCATATAAAAGGTAAATGCATCAAGCATTTCTTTAGCAAAATCTGATTGGCTGTTTAATACGTTTATAAAGTCAAAAAGCGCTTTTGTAGTGGTGCTTTCATTTCCGTGCATTTGCGACCATAAATAAATGCGCGTTTTTCCGGTTCCTATTTGGTAACTATATATAGGTTCACCTAAAACTGATTCGCTAATAATTTTAACTTGATTGTCAGTATTTAACTTATCTAATAACGGTTTAATATGATCTAAAGTTAGATAACGGCCTTCAATTGACTGCTCTTTGTGCTGGTTAAATAATTCTTCTAAATTCATTGTGTTTTGATTAGTTTACAAAAGTAAACATCTTTATTTTTACAATTGTAAACTTTAAGTTTTAGTATAAATTGAGATTTGTAAACAGGTTTTTCAATGTAACTAGACATTTTATCTAAATTTGAGTTAACATCTGTAATTACTTTATATATTATTACTTATTTTATTTATTTTCAATGACTTAAATATAATTATATAAAGTTTTAATATCAGATTATTATATGTTATATAGAATCCAACTTTAATTATATTGTTTCATTAATACTTTTTGATTACATTTGTAAACATGTCTAATTTGAATTATAATTTACAATGGTAAACATAGACGATTTTGTAAAAAGATTAGAAATAATTCTGGATTATTATGGATTGAATGCTTCTTCATTTGCAGACAAAATTGGAGTGCAACGTTCCAGTATGTCTCACCTGCTCTCTGGACGAAATAAACCTAGTTTAGATTTTATCATGAAAATTATGGACGTTTTTCCGGAAGTAGATTTGTATTGGATTTTAAACGGAAAAGGAAACTTTCCTAAATCAGATAACGAAACTATTTCTGATTTTCAAAATAACGACTCCTCTACTTCATCAAATGAAAATATTTCTGAAAATAATTTGTTCTCTCAACTCATTCATCAAGATGAAAAAACCACTTCACGGAATTTAAAAGAAAATAAAAATGCTAATTTAAGTTTTGAAAATGATGAAATCGAGAAAATTGTAATTTTCTATAAAAACGGAACTTTTAAGGCTTATGTACCATAGCTCGAAAATTTCGCGTATTTGAAAATTTTTAAAATTATTTTTCATTTAAGCGATTCTCACGAATCGGAAAAAATATCGAATTTTTAGACTTGAATTCCGTTTTCAGGAATTTTTCCTAAAACACCTTTATAATGTTGTTTTAAAATTTCCCAGTCAGCCTCATAATTTCCTGTTGGGTAAAATGGTTTTCCAAGATTTACTTCTTTCTTTCCCCAATCAAATGCTACCGGAACAATTGGCACATTTGCCTTGAGCGCTATATAATAAAAACCCGTTTTAATTTCTTTTACTCCTTTTCTTGTTCCTTCTGGAGCTACAGCTAAGCGGAAAACTTCTTTTCTTTCAAAAATGGAAGCAATAGAATCTACCTTGTTTAATCCGCCAGTACGATCGATTGGTTCGCCCCCCACATTTCTAAAATAATACCCAAACGGAAATCGGAATAATTCTTTTTTACCAACCCAATTCATCTGTAAACCAGATATTCCGCGGGTCAATAATCCAATATAAAAATCATGATTACTCGTGTGCGGCATCACCATAAGTATACATTTTTTCACTTCAGCGTTCTCTATCCCTACTATTTTCCAGCCCATTAGCTTAAAAAAGATGAATTTGTATAATATTTTCTTCATTAAAATTTGATGTTTCTTGCAAAATAAAAGATTTAAAATGGTATTTTTGAGTAAAAGCATTACAAAATGATCAAAAAACTGTTCAGCTATCTTTATCCAATTAAAATCTTCAAAAAAAAATCAGCCAGAAGTAAAGTTATAGAAGTAACCTGGGCAAACGGAGAATTGGTTTTAGATTCTGAAAACACTAATTATTCATACGGAAGTCTGCAGCGAATATTAAGGTACGGCCTTAGAAACATTGGATATGATAAAGTTTTAGAAATGGATCATATTTTAGTTTTGGGAGTAGCCGGAGGAAGTGTCATCAAGACCTTAGTTGATGAAATTGAATATAAAGGTAAAATTACCGGAGTTGAAATCGATCCCGAAATGATTCAAATTGCGAATCAATACTTTAACCTAAACCAAATACAACAACTTGATATTATTATCGACGACGCTTTTGAATTTGTTTTGAAAACAAAAGACCGTTATGATTTAATAATTATTGATATTTTTGAAGATACCAATATGCCAAACTTTTTGTTTGAAAAGTTTTTTAGCGAACGGGTTTGTTTTCTTTTAAAAGATCAGGGGTTTGTTCTATTCAATACCATGATTCTAGACGAAGCGCATAATGTTCGAAACAGAAAATACATAGCCGAAATAAATCCAAAATTGTTTACTTCAAAAATGCTTCCGCGTATTGAAGTGCACAATGAATTAATAATAATCGAAAAAGTAGCCTAAATTTTATTTTATGAAATCCCTTGTATCTATATTAAAAGCCTTACCTCCTACTAAAATTATTGATGCCTCTATTGATTTTTCAAAATACCTTCCTTTAGATTTATCTGTAACCAATACCGAATTGGTCGAAAGCAAACCTGAAACTCCAGAAGATTTTGAACTTTTTATTTCAACATACCTTAAAAATAACAATGCCGAAGTTGCGTACGGCGGTTATATCGAAGGAAGAACTATATATAAAAGAAGTACCATTTTTAAAAATGATTCTATTGCAGAGCGAAATATTCACATTGGACTTGATCTTTGGACAAAAGTTGGAACTCCTGTTTTGGCTCCGCTTGACGGAAAAATTCACAGTTTTCAAAATAATGAAGGTTTAGGAGATTATGGACCTACTATAATTTTGGAACATGAAGTAGAAAATGAAAAATTTTATACTTTATACGGACATTTATCGTTAGAAAGTATAGAAAACCTTACTGTTGGGACATTTTTTAAGAAAGGCGAACAAATTGCATCTTTAGGAAATTCGGCTGTTAATGGAGATTATGCTCCTCATGTTCACTTTCAGATTATAAAAAATATGCAGGACAAATGGGGCGATTATCCCGGTGTTTGCAACACAAATGACTTAAATTTTTATATAGAAAACTGTCCCGACCCGAACTTATTATTAAAAATAACTTAAATGATTATGAAGAAAGCGGGATTGATTATATGTTTGTTGTTATTAATTGGATGTAAATCGAAAACAGTTAGTCGAGATACAGAAGATTTAAAAATTAAAAAAGTTTTAAGTTCCGACGTTAATTCTGAACAGCAGAGAAAAGCTTACGAACTAGGCAAAAGAGTACTTGAAACCTGTAATACATCAAAGTTTAAACCTTTTAATGAAACCGAAGTTACTCAGTCTGTCAGAGAAAACACAACTGAGGAACGATTGACTAAAACCTGTACAAGATTTAGGCAATATTATGGAAGTTTTATTGATTTAAAATTAGATGGAGTTTATAAAACCAAACATGAAGTCATTTATCGCTATCACGCTTTATACAGTAAAAAAGTAGCCAATAAAGAACTTCGCATTTTTGTAAACGAAGAAAATTTAATATCTGCCATTAAATCAATGGATTGGGATGAGAAATTTGATGCAAAAATAGCCGAACAATAAAGTCAACTATATGAAATTAAAAATGCCACTGTTTTTTTTACTGTTTATTTCAACTTTTACAAATGCTCAGGAAACAATGAGTGTTAAAGGTTCTAAGCCATTTCCGGCCACTCAGAATTATACTTTCATTTGCGAGAAATATGCATTTACAGGAGAAACCAATATTCAGATTGCAAAAACAGATAAAGGCGGCATTTTAAAAATTACCATTGCAACGGCAAATGATCAGGCCAGAATTGCGGGCGGACTTTATGTAGATTTGGCTAACGCCGATGTTATTGCCTGCGTTGACAAAAACGTAAAAGAATCTGCTGACGGAAAAACTACCGCATATTATTATTTTACTCCTGCCGAATTTGCCAAACTGAAAAAAACAGATATTTACGCTGTTCGCTTTATTATAAATGGCGGTCCAAATACTTTTGGCAGCCAAACAGGCTATTTTACTACTTACAATAAAAAGAATTATTTTTCAACTGCTTACGACAATTCTAAGAAAAGTTACGATACTGCAAAAGAAATTAGTGTTTTATAAATAAAAGATTTTATAAAATAAACCTTATATTTATAATCTAATAACAAATTTATGACTCCTAACGAAGCTTTAATTACAAAGTTCTATACTGCTTTCGCCAACTCTGACGCAAAAACAATGGCCGAATGTTATCACCCAAAAATACATTTTATTGATCCTGCATTTGGTTTATTAAAAGAAGAACAAGTTTCTAAAATGTGGGAAATGCTTTTGTCAAGAAGCAATGGAAATCTTAAAATTGAATTTTTTGATGTAAAAGCAGATGAATTTACCGGATCTGCCAAATGGGTTGCTGCGTATAATTTTACAAAAACGAATCGTAAAGTAATCAATAGAATTTCCGCAGAATTTGTTTTTCAGGACGGATTAATCATCAAACATACAGATAACTTTGATGTTTGGAAATGGTCAAAACAAGCTTTTGGTGCTACTGGTTATTTACTGGGCTGGACAGGATTTTTCCATAAAAAAATTCAGGAACAAGCCTTACTTTCTCTTAAAAAATTTCAGGAATCAAAATAAAGGTAGAAATGCTGGTTGTTTTTTAATGCAAAGTTCGCTAAGGATTTTCGCAAAGTAAACGAAGGTTTTTTGATTTATAAAAGTTTTTTTTAAGATCTCAAAGTTTGGTTTGAGAATATCAATTATAAAAGAAGCTTTAAAAAAAACTTCTTTTAAAACAAACAACTCATTCTCATAAAAATAACAAACCCGACAGGTTTTAAAAACCTGTCGGGTTTACTGTATGTAATATAAAAACCAGCTTTGCGACCTCAAAAAGCTAGCTTTTAAACTAGAAACTTTTGCGCACTTTGCGAAAAAAAACTTTGCGAACTTTGCGTAAAAAAAATACTAAGACTTAAACCAACTCGTTACCAATTCATCTTCAAATGAAGTGGCGTTTTTATGCACAAATTCATTAGTATTTTTATTATACGAATAATCTAAAGCCCAGGTTTTATGGTTTTTAGCCAATTCTTTAATACTGTCGCAAACAAAAGCAATTTCTTCATCAGTAGTAGTTGGGTGAATCGACATTCTAATCCATCCCGGTTTTTTAATCAAATCACCAATCGTAATTTCATTTACCAGTTTATTTGAAGTTTCCTGATCTACGTGAAGTAAATAATGTCCGTAAGTTCCCGCGCAGCTGCATCCACCTCGGGTTTGAACTCCAAAACGGTCATTCAGTAATTTTACACCTAAATTAAAATGCAGATCTTCAATAAAAAAAGAAATTACACCTAAACGGTTTTTATGCTGACCAGCCAGAATTTTGATATTTTCAACAGGTTCTAACTGATTGAAAACAAAATCAACAATTTCATGTTCGCGCTCGAGAATGTTTTTAATTCCCATTTCTTCCTTTAGCTCAATTGCTAAAGCGGTTTTAATAACCTGAAGAAACCCTGGAGTTCCGCCATCTTCTCGATCTTCAATATTATCAATATATTTATGTTCTCCCCAAGGATTTGTCCAGCTTACTGTTCCTCCACCCGGACAGTCAGGAATCATATTATTATATAATTTTTTGTTGAAAATCAAAACTCCTGAAGTTCCCGGACCTCCTAAGAATTTATGAGGAGAAAAGAAAATTGCATCCAAATATGCTTCAGAATCAGCTGGATGCATATCAATTTCAACATAAGGGCCAGAACAGGCAAAATCTACAAAACAAACTCCGTTATATTGATGCATTAATTTTGCAGCTTCATGAAAAGGAGTTTTTATACCCGTAACATTGGAACATGAAGTAATAGAAGCAATTTTTATAGTTCTGTCGCTGTATTTCTGTAAAAGCAATTCTAAATTATCTAAACAAAAAAGACCTTTTTCGCAAGACGGAATAATTTCAACATCAGCAATCGTTTCCAGCCATGATGTTTGGTTAGAATGATGTTCCATGTGAGAAATAAAAACAATTGGTTTTTTCTCTGCCGGAACTGTAGTAAAATTTTTCAGATTTTCCGGGATTTTTAAACCTAAAATACGCTGAAATTTGTTGATAACACCCGTCATTCCGGTACCATCTGTAATCAAAACATCATCCTGATTGGCATTTGTATGATGCTTAATAATGTTTCTGGCATGATGATACGCTTTTGTCATGGCAGTTCCGGACACAGTAGTTTCGGTATGAGTATTGGCAACAAAAGGTCCAAATTGGTTCAAAAGTTTCTCTTCAATTGGTCTGTAGAGTCTTCCGCTGGCAGTCCAATCGGTATAAACGATATTTTTTTTGCCAAAAGGTGACATAAATTCCTGATTTATGCCAACAATATGCTGCCTAAAATCCTGAAAATAAGTTTCAAGACTGATGGTATTATTTTTGGTATTCATTACTGTGCCTATGTTTGACTGCAAATATATTGCTTTTTTATAGAATTGAGAATTTATCAATTATAAACTTTAATTGCTGAATAAAATTTAGTTTAAAGAGTGTTTTTTAGATAAATTATTACAATATTCTATCGGATTAATAGGGCATGTAAACTTAAAACAATTTCATTTATGGGAAATTTAGCAACAGCCACTTTTGGTGGTGGATGTTTTTGGTGTGTAGAAGCTGTAATTCAGCGTTTAAAAGGTGTTGAAACAATAAAATCTGGTTATTCAGATGGTTTTATAAAAAATCCGGCATATCGCGAGGTATGTACAGGACGTACAGGTCATGCAGAAGTTGTTCAGGTTACATTTGATTCTGACATAATTTCATATCATGATTTGTTAACTATTTTCATGACCAGTCATGATCCAACAACATTAAACCGTCAGGGCGGTGACAGCGGAACACAATACCGTTCTATTATTTTATATCATGACGAAGCGCAAAAAGAAATTGCGGAGCAGGTTTTTACAGAAGTTCAGCCTGTTTATGCAGATCCAATTGTAACTCAGTTAAAACCTTTTGAGGTATTTTACGAAGCCGAAGATTATCATCAAAATTATTACAACGATAATCAGGAAGCAGGATACTGCCAGTTCGTAATTGACCCAAAAGTTAACAAGCTAAAAAAAATGTATGCTGATAAATTAATTGGCTAATATTTTTATTGGCCACAGATTTCACAGATTAAACGGATTATTTAAATTATGTATTAATCTTTTATTTACAATTTAAAAGAGAGAAATCCTTTTAATCTGTGAAATCTGTGGCCCAATATAAAAACTCAAATGAAAAATTTAAAAATAAATAATCGATTTACTGCCGAATTACCTGCAGATCCTGATTTAACGAATGAAATCCGTCAGGTAAAAAACACTTCATTTTCGTATGTAAATCCAACAAAACCTTCAAATCCTCAACTAATTCATGCATCCGAAGAAGTTGCCGGGTTAATTGGAATCTCAAAAAATGAAATTCAGTCAGAGGAATTTTTAAATGTTTTTTCAGGAAAAGAAATTCTTCCTGAAACACAGCCGTACGCCATGTGTTATGCAGGACATCAGTTTGGAAACTGGGCCGGACAATTGGGCGACGGCCGCGCTATTAATTTAACCGAAGTTGAACATAACAATCAGTTTTTTACACTTCAGTTAAAAGGAGCAGGAAAAACTCCTTATTCGAGAACCGCTGATGGTTTAGCCGTTTTACGCTCTTCAATAAGAGAATATTTATGTGCCGAAGCTATGTATAATTTGGGCGTTCCCACTACCCGATCACTTTCTTTGATTCTTTCGGGAGATCAGGTTTTGCGTGATATTTTATACAATGGAAATCCGGCTTATGAAAAAGGTGCTATTGTTTGTCGTGTGGCTCCATCTTTTATTCGTTTTGGAAGTTTTGAAATGCTGACTGCCCGAAATGAGCTTAAAAATTTAAAACAGTTTGTTGAATATACCATCAAACATTATTTCCCGAAAATTACCGGAGAACCAAAAGAACAATACATTCAGTTCTTTAAAAAGGTGGCAGATACTACTCGTGAAATGATTTTGCACTGGCAAAGAGTTGGTTTTGTTCATGGTGTGATGAATACGGATAATATGTCGATTCACGGAATTACGATTGATTACGGACCATACGGATGGCTTGAAAATTACGATCCAAACTGGACACCAAATACGACAGACAGTCAAAACAGAAGATACCGATTTGGAAATCAGCCGCAGGTTGCACAATGGAATTTATACCAATTGGCAAATGCGATTTATCCTTTAATTAATGAAACTGAACAATTAGAAAAAATCTTAGAATCATTCATGGATGATTTTATTAAAGATTATAAAGAAATGTTTTTAAGCAAATTAGGAATATTTACTTCAAGAGAAACTGATAATAATTTAATCGATGATTTAGAAACCAACTTGCAATTGACAGAAACAGATATGACGATTTTTTTTAGAAATTTAAGTTCCGTTAAAAAGTCTGATTCTGTTGAAAAAGCAATTGAAAAGATTGAATTTTCATTTTATAAGAAAGATGATGTTTCAGGAGAAATTCTGGAAACCTGGAAAAAATGGTTTGCTGATTATTTAAAAAGATTAAAAAATGAAGATTTGTTTGATGAAGATCGTGCTCAAAAAATGAATTCAGTCAATCCTAAATATGTACTGCGAAATTACATGGCACAATTAGCTATTGATGCTGCAGATAAAGAAGATTATTCACTTATCAATGAGTTGTATACTCTTTTGCAAAAACCTTATGACGAGCAGCCAGAATATGAAAAATGGTTTGCAAAACGACCAGACTGGGCACGAACCAAAGTTGGCTGCTCAATGCTTTCTTGCAGCTCTTAATTTTTTCAGCCACGAATTCACGAATTTTGTTTTTTATAACTGGCAAAATATTAATTAGTGAATTCGTGGCGAAAAAAACTATTTCGAAGTAATATAATCCACAATCATATTAGCGTGAATTCTTGAGTTTTCAATAAACCATTTATGCGTCTGCATTCCTCCGCAGACAACACCAGCCAAAAATAAACCTTCAACATTAGTTTCCATGGTTTCAGGATTATAGACCGGAATTTTCAATTCATCTTTTGAAAGCTGAATACCACTATTTTCAAGAAAGTTCAGATCTGGTTTATAACCCGTTAAGGCTAAAACAAAATCATTTTCGATTGTAATTTTTCCGTCAGGAGTTTCAATTTCAACTTCATTTTCTCTTATTTCAGTGATATTAGATTCAAAATACGCTTTTATACTTCCTTCGGCAATTCTGTTTTCTACATCAGGTTTAACCCAATATTTTACTCTGCTATTGATTTCGCTTTTACGAATTACCATGGTAACATTGGCACCTTTTCTCCAGCATTCCAGTGCGGCATCGACTGAAGAATTATTTGCTCCAACAACTAAAATATTTCTAAAAGCATATTCATGAGCTTCTTTATAATAATGACGAACTTTTGGCAATTCTTCACCTTTTACATTTATCAAAATTGGAATATCATAAAATCCCGTTGCAATAACTACATTTTTGGCTTTGTATGAATTTTTATCCGTTGCAACTTCAAAAACAGAAGTTTGTGTTTTTATAATTCCAGTTACTTTTTCGAATAAATTGATATTAAAATTAAAATAACGATGAATATTTCTATAATATTCTAAAGCTTCCTGACGACCGGGTTTTGGAGCTAAACAATTAAACGGAATATCTCCAATTTCTAATCTTTCTGCAGTCGAGAAAAAAGTCATATACAAAGGATAATTGAAAATACTGTTTACAATCGCTCCTTTTTCTATGATTAAATATTTTAAATTTTTCTTTTGAGCTTCTATCGCACAAGCAAGCCCGATTGGTCCGCCGCCTACAATAATTAAATCATATTGATCAGTCATAATTATTTTTCCCAATTTTTAAAAGGATTTTTACTCAAATAGGCATTGTAATATCTTTCATCATTGGTTACTTCTTCTCCAAGCCATTCTGGTTTTTCAAAACTTTCTGTTTCAGACTGCAGTTCAATTTCAGCCATTATTAATCCTTCGTTTTCTCCATAAAATTCATCCACTTCATAAATATGATTCCCGGATTTAATTTCATAGCGTGTTTTTTCAATTTTGCCTGTTTCGCATAATTTAAGCAATTCAAGAGCCTCATCAAGCGGAATTTGATTTTCCCATTCAAAACGCGATAATCCACCTTGATTTCCAATTCCTTTAATGGTCAAAAAAGCTTTTTCTCCTTTAATTCTTACACGGACAGTCCGTTCAGGAATTGAGCTCAAATAACCTTGTGCAATTTTATTTTTTGCAAATGCCTGTTCTTTAAAATCGTCTGATTTTACAAGAAACTTTCTTTCTATTTCGAGCATTTTAAGTCTAAATTTTATTTTACTGCAAGTTACTCAAATTAATTCAGTCATGAAATCCGGTTTTCTAAAAACTAGTCCTTTTTTATTGGTTTTCGTTTGCATTTTAAGCGGTATAAAATGCAACCAAATTAGCTGATTATTAACGCTTTGCATGTTTTATTTTCGCTAAATTTGATATAACCTTAATTTTCTTACTTATGTCAAAAAAAGCACTTTACATTTTAGGCATTGCCCTCACTATAATTTTAGGTACTTTTTTGTACATAAAATTGTGCTGCAACTGCGGTTTGACTCAAACGGAGGCTGATTCTGTAAAAAAAAAGCCTGTGTTGGTTAAGAACGATAATTATGTCCCTTTTATGCTGAATGGTTCCGGATTTAAATATCAGGTAAATGATAATTTTAAATTTTTGAAGAATAATTCTCTTTTAATTCAGCCTATTAGCGACTCAATTATTATTGGTATTAAAAAGTTAAAAGCCTTTTTAGTTTCTAATTCATCCCAAAAAATAACTATAACAGGCTACGCAACCTCTGACGAAACTAATACTACTAAGTTTGAAAATCTTGGCTTAGCACGGGCTGATAATGTCAGGAATTATTTCATTTCTAAAGGCTTGGCTTCTTCTCAGTTAAATACCAAAGGAGAAATTCTGAATAGCTGGAAAACAATTGCCGATACGTTGATTGGTCCTGTTGAATATAAATTTGAAAGTGTTGAAACAAAATCTGACAACTGGACTGCATTAAAAGAAAAAATTAACGCTGACCCATTAATTCTTTATTTCAATACAAATAAGTCGAGTTTTAATTTAAACAATAATGAACATCAAAAAGTGGCTGATATCATTGAATATTTAAAAAACGTAAAAGATGCTTCTGTGGTAATTGTTGGACACAGCGATAATGTTGGAAACAGGGATTTAAATATTGCCCTGGCTCAAAAACGAGCTGAATTTTCTAAGAATTACTTAATTAAAAACGGCATCGAAGCGTCACGAATTGCAACGGAGTCTCAAGGCCCGGATGAACCTGTGGGTGATAATTCTACCGTTGACGGAAAGGCCAGTAACAGAAGAACTGTTATCACTATCAAATAATTAAAAACATACTGATTATGAATTTACCATATATTTTAATACCGATTATAGTGGGTATAATCTGCGGAATTTTGGGTTACCTGCTAGGAAAATTAAATTCAAAAGAAGATGATTCACTTTCAACAACTCTTCAGGCTGATTTAGATGCCTGTAAAGCGAATACGAAAAGTTTGAATACCAAAATTTCTTCTCTTGAGGCAGATTTAGCTGCGGCTCATGCCAAGGTTTCGGCTTCTGTACCAAAATCTTTTATAGCCGAAGTTCCTAAAATAGCTTTTGATAGTGCTTTGGCTGAAAATGTTTTAGGGAAAAAAATAAAACAAGATGATTTGAAAATTGTGGAAGGAATTGGTCCTAAAATAGAAGCTTTGTTTAATGAAGCTGGAATCAAAACCTGGTATGATCTTTCTGAATCTTCTACAGAAAAATTGCAATCAATTCTGGACGCCGGAGGAGAAAACTATGCGATTCACAATCCGAGTACGTGGGCTAAGCAAGCTTTACTGGCTTACGAAGGTAAATGGCAGGATTTAAAAGACTTGCAGGAAAATCTTCTTGGCGGAAAAGAGTAATTTTTTGGAAGGTTCAAAGAGACAAAGAAACAAAGAAACAAAGCTTTTTACCTTTGTTGCTGTGAGCCTTTGGCTCTTTTAGAATCTTTGTATTTCTATAAATCAAAATCTTAGAAACTTAGTGTCTTAGTAACTCAGAACCTCAAGAAAAAACCTTTGTCACTCTGCACCTTTGTCTCTTTGAACCTTCCAAAAAATATCCTCACTCCAACTTTCTGATGTATACCAAAGTTTTCCTTGAGAAACTTTCAGCGGACAATCAAAATTATTGGTATAAAGAGCTCCGGTTCCTAATCCCTGAGGCATTTTTGAGTTTAAAGTAAATGTCCATTGCGCGATGGCATTAAGACCAATATTGCTTTCTAATGCCGATGTAATCCACCAGCCAATATTGTATTTTTCAGCCAAGGTAATCCACTCTTGTGTTCCTTTAAAACCTCCAATAAAACTTGGTTTCAAAATGATGTATTGAGGCTGTATTTCTTGTAGAAGTTTTTCTTTATTTTCAAATGAAAAAATGCCAATAAGTTCTTCATCTAATGCTATCGGAAATGGTGTTATTTTACACAATTCTGCCATTGCTTTAGGGTTACCACTTTTAATAGGCTGTTCAATGCTATGCAGCTGAAATTTATTTAATTGATTCAGTTTATCTAAAGCTTCAGTTACAGAAAAAGCACCGTTTGCATCAACACGTATTTCTATTTCTTCAGCAGAAAAATGGCTTCTTATAAAGGCTAATAAATCAAGCTCTTTTTGAAAATCGATAGCGCCAATTTTAAGTTTTATACAACTAAAACCATCTGCTAATTTTTCTTCAATCTGCTGTTTCATAAAAGCAGGTTCTCCCATCCAGACTAAACCGTTTATTTCGATCGATTTAGAATTATTGGTAAATTCTGAAGGAAATAACACATATGGATTTTCACTTTTTAATGACAAAAAAGCCATTTCAATTCCAAACTGAATGGACGGAAATTCAAGTAACTCCTGCCAAAGTACAGATTCTCCTAAATGAATATTTTCGCAAGTCCATTTTAGTTTTTCTTCGTAATCGTCGCGATCATCTGCGCTTAAACCACGAAGAATACCGCATTCCCCTATTCCTCTTTTACCGTTTTCTTCCAGAACAATAAACCAGGTTTCTTTTTCGGTCATAATGCCACGTGACGTTCCTGACGGACGTTTAAACTCGAGCATATATTTATGGTAGGAAGCGTTCATTTTTTTTAAAGGTGCTAAGGTTCTAAGGTACTGAGATACTAAGATGCTGATATTCTAAGCTTTAAAACCTTAGAACCTTAGAGGCTCAGTATCTTAGTACCTTAATTAAAAAATTTTAAGATTTTTTCGAAGTCTTTTGATGGTAATCCGGCTTTTTCAAAAAGAGCGAAATCAGCTTTTGTTTTATCTTTCCAGCTTACATTATTGGTCACGTTCTGATCCTGATATTTTTTGTAAATTGCTTTTGCATCACTGTAATTATTGCTGACTAAATAAACGTGGGCCAGATTTAATTTTATAAGCAATTCAGTATCATCCAGTTTTTCTCCGTCCTGCAAAAATTTTAATGCTTTCGCATATTGTTTTGTCAAAATGTAACAATAGCCTAAAGAGCTGTAGTCTAATGCAGAAGCTTTTCCGTCGTTAACAATAGTTGTTAGTTTTTGGATTGCTTCGTTGTATTTTTGCTGTTTAATTAATGACGACGCCTGATTTCTTAAATCATTATAAATATTTTTAGAAATATCGGCATCTTTGTAACAAGCGTTACCAAAATCTTTATACACTTTTGTTTTTTCTACGGCTAATAATTTTTGAAATTCCGCATAACGGTATTCTTTCATTATCTTATCCAAAATACAAACGCAGAAATCATCAGAATTGGCCATTTTTTGAGCCATTGTCGATGTTTTACAAAGACTTATAATTTCGTTCTTGTTATCCTGATTCCAGCCTCGGTTTAGTTTTACGTCAACCCACGGCACGACTTCTAAAACTACTTTTTGACTTAAAAACCAATTTTTACTTTCAAAACCAAACCAAATATTGGTTGTGTTTTCTTTTAAACACGAATTTTTATCTAATGAAATTCTTTTAGCATCTTTACTAACCGGCTCTGACTGAGAGTAACAAGCAGCGTCTATTTTACCATCAGCAACATATTTTTTTGCATTTTCATTTGAAGTAAAAAGCGAATACGTACACTGATCATCACCTGAAATTTTAGACATTAAAAAAACAGCTCCAGCCGATCCCTGCCCTATTCCGTAAGGATCCGGAATTGATTTCAGTAGTGAAACCAAACTGTTTGCCATTTGCTGATTTTTGTCGAGAAGTGTAATTCTGTAGACAATTTCGGTTGTTCCAACAGGCATATCTTCAGTTTTTACAACGATACGATTACCGGCAGAAACTAAAATTTCTTTTGTTGTAGCACGTTCTTTATCCCAATAACCGTCTTTTTGGGCAAAAATACTGCATGAAGAAGTAATTAATAGAACTAAAAATATTCTTTTGAAATTCATGTTTTTCTTTGATATTTTTTTGGTCACAGATTAATCAAATTTGAATGATTTCTTTTTATTAATTCTGACATATATTGTGCCAAAAATCGGTATTATATTTTACCTCTGTATAGAAATAATATTTTTACGGCTTCCTGATGAGTTACCAGAAAGCCGTAAAATGATCGTTTTTTATAATTCTATAGATTCTCCGATTCCTAAAAGCATTAAATCTTTTCCTTTATCAAAGAATTTACGAATTGATTCTTCGTGGTTAATTTCGATATAACCAAAAGTATCAAAATGATAGCCTAAAATTTTATCACATTCCACAAAATCAGAGGCAATGATAGCATCTTCAACATCCATTGTAAAGTTATTTCCAATTGGCAGAATAGCTAAATCTAATTTAGTTCTTAACGGAATCAGTTTCATATCCATTGTAAGAGCTGTATCTCCGGCAATGTAGATGTTTTTGTGTTCTCCTTCGATTACAAAACCACCGGGATTTCCTCCATAACTTCCGTCAGGGAAAGAGCTTGAATGTATTGCGTTTACATATTTTACTTTTCCGAAATCAAATTTCCAGCTCCCGCCATGGTTCATTGGGTGCGCATTGAATCCTTTTTTTGCGTAATAACTTGTAATTTCAGCATTAGAAACAATAACTGCATTGGTATTTTTTGCAATGGTCTCAACGTCTAAAACGTGATCTGTATGCGCATGTGTAAGTAAAATATAATCTGCTTTTAAAGAATTTATATCGATAGCCGCTGCCTGTGGGTTTCCTGAAATAAAAGGGTCAACAATAATATGTTTTCCTCCAACTTCAATTGCCAGAGAGGCGTGTCCGTAAAATGTTATTTTCATTTTTTCAAATTTTTAAGTTCAACCTAAATTATCTTCCTCCAAGAAAAAGATTTACAAATATGTCAGCAATTAATGAAATCATGCAGACAGTTAATAATATAGAAAGCAAAAATGTGCTAAGCGCCAGTTTTTTTAATTCCGGATCTAAAAGCTTAGGGTTTTGATTTTTATAAACGGTAATTAAATGTTTAGTTAAAGGAATATAAGCCAATAAAAACAAATATTGATCGAAACGATAATCGCTTAAAAGAGCAAAAATCACAACTAATAACATAGCTGTAATGATTAATGCAAAATGATAAATTTTAGCTTTTGCTCCGCCTATTTTAACTACAATCGTGTTTTTTCCGGATTTTTTGTCTGATTCTTCATCGCGCATGTTGTTTAAGTTTAAAACCCCAACGCTCAATAAACCAATTGAAACTGCCGGAAGAATTAAAAGCGGATCTACTTCTTTTGAATACAAAAAGTTTACACCTAATGTACTTACAAGTCCGAAAAAAATAAAAACAAACAAATCTCCAAATCCTTTATATCCGTAAGCTGAATTACCTACTGTATAACGAATTGCGGAAATAATCGCTGCAATTCCTAATAGCAGGAAAAAAATAGAATAAGCGAAATTGTCTTTTCCAAAAGCAAAATAAATAAGGATTATGGCTGATAATAAAGTTAAAACCGATGTTATGATTATGGCTTTTTTCATTGCCTGAGGTGTAATAACCCCACTTTGAATAGCGCGCTGCGGCCCAACTCTGTCAGCATTATCGGTACCTTTTACTCCATCGCCGTAATCATTTGCAAAATTTGATAACACCTGTAAACCAAGTGTTGTCAGAAGTGCAAAACCAAAAATTTTCCAGCTAAAAACCTCAGTTGGTGTATTGATTGTTTCTGTAGGGCTTGAAAGCGCATAAATACTTCCAACTATAATTCCCGAAACTGATAAAGGCAATGTGCGCAGTCTCGCGGCTTCAATCCAGTGTTTCATATTTTAATTTTAGAGTTTAGAGTTTAGATTTAGATTCTTGAATTCTTTTATTTTTAAAAACCTAAAATCTGCAATCTAAATAAATATTTTTTTTTTAAATCTAGAATCTAGATGTCCGTTTTAGATTAAAAAATCTAAAATCTGCAATCTAAAATCTAAACATTTACGGCAACCATTTATTTTCACCAAAATTTGGTTTTCTTTTTTCTAAAAAGGCATTTCTTCCTTCTTTAGCTTCTTCTGTCATATATGCTAAACGAGTAGCTTCTCCGGCAAAAACCTGCTGACCAACCATTCCGTCATCCGTTAAGTTCATGGCAAATTTTAGCATTTTAATAGAAGTTGGAGATTTTTGAAGTATTTCCTGTGCCCATTCGTATGCAGTTGCTTCAAGTTCATCATGTGGAATTACAGCATTTACCATTCCCATTTCAAAAGCTTCCTGAGCAGAATAATTTCTTCCTAAAAAGAAAATCTCACGTGCTTTTTTCTGACCTACCATTTTAGCAAGATAAGCAGATCCATAACCTCCGTCAAAACTAGTAACATCAGCATCTGTTTGTTTAAAAATAGCATGTTCTTTACTTGCCAGAGTCATATCGCAAACAACATGTAAACTGTGTCCGCCGCCTACTGCCCAGCCAGGAACTACAGCGATAACCACTTTTGGCATAAAACGAATTAATCTTTGAACTTCAAGAATATTCAATCTATGCTGTCCGTCATCACCAACATATCCCTGATGTCCGCGGGCATTTTGATCACCTCCGCTGCAAAATGAGTAAACACCGTCTTTTGTAGATGGCCCTTCTGCCGAAAGCAAAACTACTCCTATTGAAGTATCTTCCTGTGCATCATAAAAAGCCTGGTATAATTCTGAAGTTGTTTTAGGTCTGAAAGCATTTCTAACATTTGGTCTGTTAAAGGCTATTCTCGCAACTCCATTACATTTTTTATAAGTTATATCTTCAAATTCTCTGGCTGTAATCCAATCCATTTCTGTTTGTTTTATTTTAAAAATTATAATGTAAAAATAAAGCATTTTTTACATTTTCACCTACTGATTTTTGTTTAAGTCCGGTCTATTTTTTCATTCAATGTTAACAATTACTGTTCTTGTACAAAAAATAACACTTTTTAACATTAGTTTAGAAAAATAATAAGTAATTTTACACCCTAGAAATCAATAAGATACAAGTTATTTTATTGATATAAGATTGATTTTCTTTCACTGATTTATTAACCTAAAAAATGATTTTTTTGAGAAAATTTAAAAAATTTGTCGCTCATTTTTTTATGGTTTTAAATAGTAAACCTGTTAAGAATGAGCAAATGATTTATTCGTTTGTCAGAATTTCAAAGAAGAGATAGTAGCACCTAAGGTTAAACGCTAGAATTGTTTTGTAATTAGTATCAGATTGATTACGAAAAGAGGAAAAAATGCTAACTAAAACTTTCTAAAAATTATTTATTAAACCAAATGGATTAGCCGTGAAATTGAATTTTTGCTTTTTGAGATAAACGCGTTAATTATTTAAAAGACATACCATCACGAAAGTAATCTCTAAAATTCGTAAAGCCATTACTTTTAAGATGAATCCGAATTATTTTATTTCTGTTTTTTTTTAATTACAATTTTTTTTAAAACTAGAATAAAAAGGGAAAGGCTGCTTGTAATGAGCAGCCTTTCTTGTTATAAATATTTTGAAATTCCAAAAAATAAAAATTCCAAATTCCAATGCAGTGTGTTATGTATTGGAATTTGGAATTTAAAATATTGAAATTTGATTTTAATCTTTTATTAGATAAATTCCATCTTCTTTAATTTCAATGAGTTTCTCTTTGTACAAAGCACCTACAGCTTTTTTAAATGTTTTTTTACTCATTTTTAAAACTGTTTTAATGTCTTCAGGATGCGAATTATCATTTAAACGTAAAAAACCGCGATTGGCTCTTAATTCGGCTAAAATTTTCTCAGCATTCGGTTCAATGCTTTGGTAACCTTGTATTTGCAAAGCAACATCGATTTTATTATCCGGACGTATGGTTTTAATATACCCTTTTAATTTATCTCCTGTCCTTATAGAATCATCATATACTTCATCTTTATATAAAAGTCCTTTATGCTGTTGATTTATAATAACATTAATTCCAAGTTCTGTAATGTGAGAAACGATCAAATCAACTTCTTCTCCTTTTTCAACGGTTAAATGATCGTTATTTAAAAACTGATTGGTTTTACTTGACGCAACCAAACGATTTGTTTTTTGATCTAAATACAAGTATACCAAATAGCGTTTGCCTTTTTCCATAGGGCGTGCCTGCTCTTTAAACGGAACTAAAATATCTTTTTCCATTCCCCAATCCATAAAAGCACCAACCTGATTGATATAATTTACTCTTAAAAGGGCAAATTCATTTAAAAAGATGTAAGGTTCTAGTGTAGTGGCCACCGGGCGTTGTTCATGATCCAAATAAACAAAAACAATAAGCTCTTCGCCTATCTCAAATTCGTTTGGAACATATTTATTTGGTAATAAAACATCGTGAGTTCCTTCAGGATCACTTTCAGGATTTCCTAAAAATAACCCCACTTTGGTATCACGTAATATGGTAAGTGTATTGTATTTTCCTATTTCAAGCATTTCTCTTAAGATTCTAATTTGAAAAGCGTTTAAGCTTTTAAGCTGCAAATGTACGAACTTTGAAAATGGTAAACCTAAAAATGTTTTAGATTGAAGCTATAAAAGCAAAAAGCGTCATATTATATGACGCTCTTTTTAGTTTTCTTATTTATAAACACTTTCTTTTTTAAAGTGTACTGTCAATAAATAGTATACAACAGCTCTGTATTTATGTTTGTTAGATTTTCCGTATTTTTCTAATACTGCATGTATTGCTCCAAATAATTCAGGACTGTCTGGTAAACCTAATTTTTTTACTAAAAAGTTCTTTTTTACTGTTTCTAGTTCTGATTCCTGAGTACCTGCTACAACTGATGCATCGTCATTATATATTGCTGGCCCGCAGCCAATTGTAACTTTTGTCAATAAATCCATATTTGGAGTTACTCCACATTTTTCTTTTAAGTCAGCAGCATACTTCTTAATTAATTCTTCTCTTTTGCTCATAATAATTTTAATATTGGTTACTTTTTATGTATCCAAATCTAAAAATTAAAATGAATCAAAACTAAATTTTAACAATATTTAACTTACAAAAATTATTTCAATTCCTTAAAATATTGCTTTAATATCGCATCATTTTCTTTTGTCGGCGTAAATACTTCTAATATTACAGGTTCATTATCAATGCCGTACATAGAATCTAATCCGGTTTTTAATGACGCTAAATCTTCAGCCTTAAAGTAAGAGCAGTTATACATTTTGGCAAGATGTTCTGCTGTTAGTTGATGCGAAGTTTCAAAATAAGTATTAAATACAGGCTTTTCTTCATGTCCAGGCAAAATTCTAAAAATTCCTCCGCCGCCGTTGTTAATTATAATTATTTTGAAATCTTTAGGAATATATGAATTCCACAGTGCATTGCTATCGTATAAGAAACTAATATCGCCTGTTATAAAAATATTTTGTTTACCACTGCCTACTGCAGCACCTATTGCAGTTGAAGTACTGCCGTCAATTCCGCTTGTTCCTCTGTTACAAAAAACTTCAATTGAAGAATCAATATCTATTAACTGAGCATAACGAATTGCAGAACTATTGCTTATTTGCAATTGGCTGTTTTTGGGAAGCGATTCAATTATTTTTTCAAAGACTTTAAAATCAGAAAAGGGTATTTTTTTCAGATATTCTTGTTTTCTAGTCTTTCTTAAAGAATAAATAGTATCAATTTTTGAAAAATAATCGCTTGTCGCATATTGTGTTTTTGGAAGCAGATCTTTAAAGAAATCATTCGGTTCCATTACAAAATGTTTACTTAAAGCATTGAATGTATCATAAGCACGTAAAGTATCTATATGCCAATGATGTACAGGTTTATATTTTCGTAAAAAAGCTTTAATGCGTTTAGACACAATCATACCTCCAAAGGTGATTAAAACTTCTGGTTCTAAATCTTTAAAATCAGAGTCATCAAAAGGCGTTATTAAAGAATCTATACTATTGATAAAGCTTGGATGATGCAAATTTGAAGTTGTTTCGGTAAGAACAACAATCGAAGGATCTTTCGCAAAATTTTCAAGAATAGCATCGTCAACAGAATTAACATCATTTATTCCTCCAATCAAAATTAATTTTCGTTTGGATGAATTCCAGATTGAAACAAATTCTTCACTGTTTTCGATAATTTTAGTTGGAATTACCTCTTCAATATTCGTAATTTTTGGTTCTACCGAAAGCTCTGAAACAGTTTCATACAAAGGTTCTTCAAACGGCGCATTGATATGTACCGGACCTTTTTGCAGAATGGCTGTTTCTATGGCTTTGTTTATTTGCAAATCATTTTCTGCAGAAGCTTCTTCGGTTAAATTGGCATTATAAACAGAATGGTTAGAAAAAACATTTTCCTGACGAATCGTTTGTCCGTCGCCAATATCAATTTTACTCTGCGGACGATCGGCTGATATTACAATTAACGGAATCTGACTGTAAAATGCTTCGGCTACAGCCGGATAATAATTAAGTAGTGCAGATCCTGAGGTACAAACAACTGCAGTAGGCTTTTTTGTTTGCTGGGCAATTCCCAGTGCAAAAAAAGCGGCACAGCGCTCATCGGCAATACTATAACATTTAAAATTTGGATTTTGTGCGAAACCAATCGTCAAAGGTGCATTTCGCGAGCCTGGAGATATAATAATATTTTGAATTCCTTTTGCTGAACAAATCTCGATAATGCTTTGTGCAAGCGCTATTTTGGGGTAAATCATTCTAAATTAGTGTATAAATTTTAAAGAAAATCTTTCTCTCAAAATTTTCTTTTACTAATACAAAGTTACAAACTTCGTGCTTGATTTAACTTATATATTAGGAAGATATTATGACTGTTTTTAGAAAAAGGGAATATATTTGTAAAACAGATTTTTTTTTAATAAAATAAACCCTTTATGCGTTTCTTATCTTTATTTTTTCTCTTCATTTCACTTCAGGCTGTACAATCGCAAAATCAGTTTAGTGTTGACGGAATTACCTATAAAACAGCTCTGGAAAATGCTAAAACACAAAACAAACCAGTTTTTGTTATGCTGTATGCCGATTGGTGTCCGCATTGTAATTTAATGAAAAAAGAAGTTTTCAGCGACCCAAAGGTTATGGACTTTTTGAACAAGAATTATATCTGTGTATGGAAAAATATTGAAAAAGAGGAAGGAATGGCGCTTAAAAATAAATTTAAAACTACTTCCCTGCCCGCTTTTTTGTTTTTAGATTCTAATGAAACGGTATTATATGCTTTAAAAGGTGAAATGAAAACTCCAGAATTTCTGGCAGAAGCAAATTACGCATTAAATCCAAATTTTCAGCTTCCTTATTTAGAAAAAGAGTTTTTGGCTGATCCGAGTAATTCAACCAAGTTTTTTGCTTATCTCAATACGCTAAAAAAAGGAAAAGACAGAACTGAATTGTCTGTTCCTACTCATATTTATCTTCAAACACAATCTGATTCTCAATTGGTAAGCGAAACAAATTGGCGTGTTATAGCAAATGGAGTTACGGATATTAATTCGCGCGAATTTCAATATGTTTTAAAACATCAAAAAGAATTTGCTGCCGTAGCTTCTCAAAATCGCGTTGATCGCAAGGTTGAAAGTATTGTAAATGAACTTCTTCGTCCGCTTGTTGATAATCTCGATACGGTAAACTATTATAAACAAAGAGAAGTCGCTAAATCTATCAGACTGCAAAAAACGGATTCTCTTGTTTTTAAATTTGATTTAACGCTTGCTGAGCGAACTGAAAAATGGAATTTTTATAAAAAAGTAACACTTGATGATACGGAGAAACTGGTTTGGAACGATGCCAGTTTTTTAAAAGATATTGGACAAACGTATCTAAAACATATTGATGATCCTGAAAGTCTTAAAAAAGCAATTTCATGGGTAAAACATTCTTTAGAATTAAATGATTCTTATGATGGAAACTTACTCGCAGCAAGGCTTTACAATAAAATAAAAGATAAAAAACTGGCAGTAAAATATGCCAAATATGCCAAAGAAATTGGTAAGGAATTGGGCTGGAACACCAAAGATGTTGATACTTTGCTCGCAGAACTCAATTCTTCTAAATAAACAAAATACTATAATAAAAACCATGAACGTAAAACTAAGACCGGCCACAGTAAATGATTTAGAAAAAATTCTGGAAATTGTAAATCATTCTATTCTTCATACTACTGCTAATTACAGTTATGATATTCAAACTCTTGAAGTACAAACAAAATGGTTTGAAGATAAAAAGGCTAAAAACTTACCTGTAGTTGTCGCAGATTTAGATGGTGAAGTAGTTGGTTTTGGAAGCTACGGACAGTTTCGTGAAAAAATTGGTTATCAATATACTGTAGAACATTCAGTATATGTAGTGGATAATATTATAGGAAAAGGTATTGGATCAAAATTATTGACTGAATTAATCCGCTTGGCAAAAGAACAAGGATTTCACGTTATGATTGGCGCCATCGATGCAGATAATGCCGGAAGCATTGCTTTTCATGAAAAATTTGGTTTTGTAGTAACGGGAACCATTCGCGAGGTTGGATATAAATTTGATCATTGGCTGGATTTGGTTTTTATGCAGTTGATTTTAGTTTAACCGCAAAGTTCTCAAAGACATACGCAAAGGTTGCAAAGTATATAAAAACCTCTGTCCCTTTGCTCCTTAGAACCTTAGAACCTTAGAACCTTAGAACCAAAAAAAAACGGAGATTTGAAAAATTTCAAATCTCCGTTTTTTTTACTAGCTCTTAATCCATTTAATAACTTCTGGATCTGTTACTAAGGTTCTAGGTTTAATAACTTTTACCAATTCTCCTTTTTCGTTGATTAGATATTTTTGAAAATTCCATTCAACTTCAGAATCCTGTAAACCGTTTTTAGATTTTTGAGTTAAAAATTTATAAACGTCGCACATATCGCTTCCTTTTACCGAAACTTTGTTCATCATCGGGAAAGTTACCCCGTAATTCTGCTGGCAGAAAGTTTCAATTTCTTTGTTTGTTCCAGGCTCCTGAGATGCAAAATTATTAGCCGGGAAACCTACAATTACCAAACCTTTGTCTTTATACTCTTTGTAAATTGCTTCAAGATCTTTGTATTGAGGAGTTAATCCGCATTTTGATGCCGTATTAACAACAATGATTTTTTTACCTTTTAAAGATGCAAAATCAAAAGTGTCTCCTGATAAATCTTCAACCTTAAACTGATAAATTGTTTCTTTTGCCATAGCTTTATCTGATTTAGATAATTTATTTGTGCTTGTTTGAGCCTCAGTTTGCGTGCTTAAAAAAAATAAGGCACTGCAAGCTATAAATAGTATTTTTTTCATTGTATAATTTTTTATAAAATTAATTAAAATCTCTGGCGATGGATATTTTTAGCTCTATTATTTTTATTAATAATAAGTTAAATAAAAATGAAGCCCAGCGTTAATCAGACGCCGGGCTTCCCCCCATACAAACAAATCAAACCATGAATTAATTGTTTCTCTTTTATATTTTTAAAATTATAGTTGATGCCCCGGTTGTCATGAAAATTATTTTATATAGTAATCATACTAATTCAATTTATCTATGGCGTTTATGAATGGAAAATTTCAGTTGGATTAAAAGTGCATGATTATTTCGTCTTTTATTTTATAATTTTCAGTTGGAAGTCCAAGGACATCAACTATTCAGTATTTTTATCTCACTTAAAATTTAGCTTCAACCAGATTATTTATAATTTCTTTTCTAAAATCACTTTTAGTAAAATTAATCAGGGATAAAATCGATGTTAAACCCACAATTAATATTTTGATATTCTCTGCTTTTATCATAAATCTCATTTTTAATAAATTAATTCGAAATAGATTTTTCCTGTCATCGAATTCTTATTTTTCTTTTATAATGTTATATACGTAACGGGTTTGTTTTTGGATTTAAAAAAAGTAAAAAAAATTGCACTTTTTTTCTAAATATTCTGAGAAACCCTTGTTTTACTAAGGTTAAGACTACAAAAAAAAATATTATTTTTCACAAAAAAATGATTTATCTTTATCACATGTTATCAAATTATATGAAATAAATTTTTGTTTAAGCTTTAAATCCAAATCTATGAGTCAAGAAGAATTGTTAGTTTTAATTTATAAAAAAGACGAAAGAGCTTTTACCCATTTGTACGATATGTACTCCAAAAGTTTATTTTCAGTCATTAGTGTACTTATCAAAAATCGTGAAGAAGCTGAAGATGTTTTACAGGAAGTTTTTATAAAAATCTGGAAAAACGTCGATTCTTATAACGAAAGTAAAGGCCGATTTTATACCTGGATCCTGAATATTGCAAGAAATACCTCAATAGATAAGCTTAGATCCAAAAA
This sequence comes from Flavobacterium sp., assembly GCF_039595935.1. Lineage (NCBI taxonomy): Bacteria > Pseudomonadati > Bacteroidota > Flavobacteriia > Flavobacteriales > Flavobacteriaceae > Flavobacterium > Flavobacterium sp. The sequence goes on from NZ_JBCNKR010000004.1 coordinate 118,817, forward strand.
TTTTAATAACAGCCAAAAAAACCTTTCTTCAGATAATTTCGTAAATCTGTTAGATGACAGTAATAAATTGATCAATCGAATTGATACAATTGGTATTCAGGAATTCGTTAAGAAGTTGAAACCTAAATGTATAGAGATTATTGATTTGTTATTTTTCAAAGGATATACCCAGCAAGAAGCTTCAGAAGAATTGGCACTGCCACTGGGAACTATCAAAACTCAAAACAGAAACTGTATTAACGATTTAAGAAATTATTTAAAAATATAATGGAAGCACAAGAATATATTGAATCAGGAATTCTGGAACTTTACGTTTATGGCCTGCTAACGGAAAAGGAAAATCTGGAAATAGCCGAACTGGCTAAAAACAACAAAGAAGTAGACGACGAGATTATTTCGATCGAAAGAGCTATTGTAGCTTTATCATCAAGTTTTGCTCCTTTCCACTCTGTTGAGAATTTTGAAAAAATTAAAGCTCGTTTAGAACTTAAACATGGTAAGGTTGTTGAGTTAAAACCTGCATCAAACTGGACTCAATATGTGGGCTGGGCAGCGGCAGTATTACTGTTGTTAGGTTTTGGATACCAAACTTTAGAATTGACAAAATCAAAACAAGTTATTTCTAAAGTTGGAAATGAGAAAAATAAAGTAGAAAGAGAATACGCTTTCTTAGATCAGCAGAATAAACAAACTGAGAAAAATTTAAGTATTGTAAGAGATATTAAAAATACTGGCGTAACACTTGGCGGTCAGGCAGTTTCTCCTACTTCTTTTGCAAAAGTTTACTGGAATCAGCAGACAAAAACAACTTATATTGATGCTGCTGGTTTACCAGCTCCGCCAAAAGGAAAAGTATATCAGGTTTGGTCTTTAAAACTAAGTCCGGTTTTAACACCAACAAGTATTGGTTTACTGGATAATTTTGAAGGAAATAAGCAAAAAATCTTCGCAGTCAGCCAGACAGATTCTGCAGAAGCTTTTGGAATTACTTTAGAGCCAGCCGGCGGAAGTCTAACACCTACAATGGATCAATTGTATACTTTAGGGAAAGTTTAAAAACAAAAAATTTGATAAATATAAAGCGCATATTAAGTACTTTTAATATGCGCTTTTTCTATTTAGGGAATTAATAACTGAAAATTATGTACGGAACTTTACTTTTAAGAATTGCAACTGCAATAATTCTTCTCACACATTCTGTTTTTGGAATGTTCAATAATGGTATTAATGATTTTGGAAATTTGTACCTTAATCAAATTGGCTTTGCTCCTTTTGGTGTTTTTCTGGCGTGGTCTATTAAACTTTCTCATATAATTGCAGCAATACTTTTACTGCTTAACAAATATGTAAAACCAGCTGGATTTGTTACCATTTTTATTTTGATAATGGGAATTGTTCTGGTTCACTTTCAGGAAGGATGGTTTGTTGTAGGCGGAGGCAGAAACGGTGTCGAATATAACTTTTTACTGATTTGTGTGCTGTTAGCCATAATGTATCCTAATGGTTTTAAGTTAAATTCTAAATGATTTTTAATTATGGAAATAACTTGTAAAAACTGCCATCAGATTTATAAAGGACATTATTGTAACAATTGCGGACAGAGTGCAGAAACACATAAAATTAACGCCCATTTTTTATGGCACGATATTCAGCACGGATTATTGCATTTTGACAAAGGAATATTATATTCTCTAAAACAATTATTTACCAGACCCGGAGATTCTGTTCGCGAATTTATAGAAGGGAAACGTGTAAGACATTTTAAACCGCTTTCGCTGGTTGTTGTTTTGGCTACTTTTTACGGTTTTATGTATCATTATTTTCATATCAATTTATATCCTTATAACAGTGATGTCAGCGGGATTAATTATTATGAATTTAATGAATGGATGTCTACCCATTTTTCATGGATTACAATTGCAACTATTCCTATATATACTATTGGAACTTTTATTTGTTTTAGAAAACAAGGTTATAATTTTGTTGAGTTTTTTGTTCTCAATACTTTTAAGGCTTCACAACGATTATTTGCTCACCTGCTTACGTTTCCTCTTTTATATTATTTTAACGGAAAACCCGAAATTACTTCATTTGTCAAAATTTTATATGTGATTGATGTTCTTTTGATTTTATGGACAAATATTCAGTTCTTTGACAGGATTTCGAGAATTAAAGCGTTATACTTGTCGATTTTGAGTCATCTTATATTCTTAATTATTTTCTACACAATTGCTGTAATAATAGTTTTAATCATAACTAAATTTTAGTAAATCATCAATTATTCAAATAAAAAAGGTTCAACTAATAATTGAACCTTTTTTAAATTTAAGAATTTATTTTTTCTTCGTTTTATAGAATTTTCTGTAACTAGGATAAGTGATTCCTCCTATTGCAGCGATCGTTATCATACAGTAATATATCCAGTTTAATGAGTGAGCCTCTCCGCTTGCATAAGAGTGTAAACCTACCAAGTGGAAATTTACTCCATAATAGGTAAACAAAATAGAAATAAATGCAAACATACTCATTAAATTAAAGAACCATTTTCCGCGTAAAGCCGGTACAAAACGAGCGTGAATTACAAATGCGTAAACCATAATCGAAATTAAAGCCCATGTTTCTTTTGGATCCCAGCCCCAGTAACGTCCCCAGCTTTCATTTGCCCATTGTCCTCCAAGGAAATTACCAATTGTAAGCATGATTAAACCAATTGTTAACGCCATTTCGTTGATATAAGTAATTTCTTTTACGTTTAAAGCCATTTTTGCTTTATTTCTTTCATTTGTGAAGAAAATCAAAATCAAAGCAACAAAACCTAAAATCATTCCTAATGCAAACGGACCGTAACTTGCTACAATTACAGCAACGTGAATCATTAACCAATAAGAATTAAGAACCGGCTGTAAGTTTGCAATTTCCGGATCGATCCAGTTCATGTAAGCCGCCATTAAAATCATAGCCGTTACAAATGCACAAGATGCAACAGTTAATTTTGATTGACTTTCTGCTCTTAAATAGAATAAACCATATAAAGTAGAAATTACTCTTGGCGTTGAAAGAGTAGGCATTTTTAATTTTAAATCAAAAGCCAAACCAAAGAACATAGTTGCCCATGCCACATAAACAATCGATTCGTAAGCATTACTCCACGGTGCATGGCCAGAAATATACCAGCGTGCAATTAAACCTAATGTATGCAGAGCAAATAAAAGACCTACAATAATATGAAAAAAATTAACGGTAATACGAATCCATTTTTTCTCAAAAAAGATATTCAGAATCGTAAAAATCAACATTAAAATAGATGCTGTAATATACCAATATGGTAGTTTTTTGAAAACATCGTATTTGTTGTAAGCAATCTCTGCATCAATTTTTTGCTCACTCGGACGTACTTTTTCTCCAAACTTTTTCTGGAAACCATTGATACTTTCCACCAACTGATCTGCTGTATCCCAGTTTTTAGAAATAGAACCGTTGTTTAAAGCGCTAAAATACAATGGCAGAATTTGTTTTACATATGTAGAATCCATTCCTTTAAAACCATTATTATTACGTTCTAAGTATGAAACCCATTTATGGTTTGGATCGTTTGGAATTGGGAAAATCTTTAAAATACTTCCGCTTAAAGCAGATTCCATTAAGTTTACTTTTTTATCAGTTTCGATAAAATCTTTTTCAAACTGATTTGGATTTCCGGCTTTGTAAGCAGCATCTAAATAAGGAGAAAGTTTATAGTTTCCGCTTTCATCAAAGAAATTTACAAACGGAGCAAATTTTGCTTCTTTTTCGATACCAATGATTTTACGAATACTGTCGTTTCCTGACTTAATATAAATAATAGGAACCTGAATCCAAACCTGAGCATATTGTGTCATAGACAAAAATACCTGATCAGAATTCATTCCGTTATACGTATCGTCATGACTTACTTTTCTAAGCAATTCAGATGAAAACGTATTAATAGGTTTCATCCTTCCTCCTGCATCCTGAATAATCAAACGTCCAAATTTAGCCGCATGCGCTTCTGGAGCTTTGTAAATATTCAATAACGAATCTAATTGCTTTTTACTTGGCGGAGCGGTTACGTGATTGGCATGATCGTTTGGATCTGCGGTATGATTATGATCGTGATCGTGCGAGTGAATGTGAGGATTTTGTTGTGCAAAACCGCTTAAACTAATCATTAAAACCAAAATGGTAATTAGTTTTTCTTTTTTCTTATTTACAGCGTCTAGTTTACGTTTCAAATCTCCAAAGCGTGAATGTTTTGTAAACATAATAGCCATTAAACCAAAGAATAACATAAAATATCCTAAATAGGTAATCGAAGTTCCCCAGAAATCATGATTTACTGATAAAACAGTTCCTTTTTCATCAGGATCAAATGAAGATTGGAAGAAACGGTATCCTTTATGATCTAAAACGTGGTTCATATAAATATCAGCGTCAAAAGTTTCTGCAGAATCTAAAACGGTTACTTTGCTTTCAAATGCTGAATAACTTTTTTCAGTTCCCGGATATTTAGTTGCAATAAAGTCGTTTAACTTAACTTTGAAAGGCAGAATATAAGCTTTACTTCCAAAGAAAATAGAATATTCGATATTACCAATTTTAACTGTTTTTGGTTCTCCAACATTTCCTTTAGAGCCCATAACCATTACTTCTTTTTCCTGACCTTCAGCTTTTACTTTTACTATTAAAGCATCTGTATGCGATTTTGCTTTGTAATCATTGTTAGATTCGTATGCCACTTTTCCTTTCATAGCTGGATCAGGGAAAACGATTCTGATATCGCCAATACTGTATAAAGAACGCATCATTAAAGGCTGAACGTTATCTTTGGTAACTTTTCCTTTTAACTGATCTGCCATTCGCATAAATTCTCCTTCAAATGGAGTTTGAATAGTATACTTTTCTCCTTTAGTATTGATGTTAATTGCACCTTCTGTAGGTTTATTTAAAGCAAATAATACGTTGTGAATGTTTTGAACTTCACCTTCTTTCAGATAATGTTCTTCACGTCCGCCTGCACCGGCTTCAACTAATTTTAGATATAAAGTTCCGTTTGGATCCGGTTTAACAACTTCTTTGGCACCCATGATATAATTTGAATACGAAACTTCAAACGGAGTTTCATCAAATTTTCCTGAAATTGAAAAATCATTGTTGGTTACTGGTGAAAGCAAAAGGCTTTTTTCAAAAACCCTGCGTTTCATTTCACCTTTATATTCTCCGTCAACAAAAACGGTTATGAATGTTTTATCTGAAAAAATCTGATTTTCTGCCGCTCCTTCACGTATTGGCATCATACCTTCATAACTGATATAACGGGTAATAAAAGCTCCTAAAATGATAAAAACAAAGGCTATGTGAAGTAAAAAAGTAGCCCATTTTTCTTTTTTAAGTAATTGATAACGTTTAATGTTTCCGAAGAAATTAATCATGAATATGAACATTATGGCTTCAAACCACCAGGTATTATAAATCAAAATTCTGGCTGTATCGGTATTGTATTTACTTTCGATAAAAGTTCCAACACCCATTGCAATTGCGAATGTTAAAAAAAGAACGGCCATTAATCGTGTAGAAAACAAAAAAGAGAATATTTTTTTATCCATTTCTTAGGAATTACATTGTATAAAAGTGGCACAAAAATACTTAAAAATGTTGATTTGAGGTAAATGTTATTTGTTAATAAAAACCAAATAATCGGATTGAGTTTTGGGCCACAGATTTCACAGATTACACGGATTTTTTAATTTGATTTTGAACACTTTATAATTTTAAGCATGTTTATTTTTCTAAGACAGGCAAAATAAAAATCTGTTTAATCTGTGAAATCTGCGGCCAAACTTCCCTAATCTTTATTTCCTTTAGAAAAAATAATGTTAATTTTGCGATTATGATTCGAATAACGATAATTGGTTCCGGAAATGTCGCGCAGCATTTAATAAAAGCCTTTTCAGCAAGCCCTCTTGTTGAAATTGTACAGGCATTTTCGAGAAAAAAAGAAGCTTTGATTCCTCTTCTTGATTCAGAGAAAATCGTAACCGAATTTTCGGCATTAAAAAAAACGGATTTATATATTATTTCGGTTTCTGATAATGCTATCGCTGAAGTTTCAGAAAAACTGCCTTTTGAAAATCAATTAGTTGTACATACTTCCGGCACAACTTCGATCGATGTTTTAAATTCAAAAAACCGCAAAGGTGTATTTTATCCTCTGCAGACATTTTCTAAAAACAAAGCCGTTGATTTTTCTATAATTCCGATTTGTTTAGAAGCTGAAAATCAAGACGATTTTGCTATTTTAGAAACTGCAGCAAAAAGTATTTCGAATGCTGTTTTTGCCATAAGTTCTGAGCAAAGAAAAGCATTGCATGTAGCAGCGGTTTTTGTGAATAATTTTACCAATCATTTATATAAAATTGGACAGGAAATCTGCGAAGAACATCAGGTTCCGTTTGAAGTATTAAAACCTTTGATTCAGGAAACTGCCGAAAAAATAAAAACATTAGCTCCAATTGATGCACAGACCGGCCCCGCAAAACGCCATGACTCGGTTACAACAAATGCTCATTTGGATTTTATTACCAATGAAAATCAAAAAAACATTTATAAAATACTAACACAATCTATACAGCATAATGGCAAAAAGTTATAAAGAAATGATGAACGACATTACAACATTTATTTTTGATGTTGATGGCGTACTTACAGACAGTTCGGTTTTTGTAACCACAGAAGGAGAAATTCTTCGTACGATGAACATTCGTGACGGTTATGCGATGAAAGCAGCTGTAGAAAGCGGTTATCATGTCTGCATTATTTCTGGCGGAAGCAACGAAGGAGTTCGCGTAAGGCTTAAAAATTTAGGCATAACCGATATTCATTTAGGAACTCCTGATAAAGTAAAAACTTTTAAAGAATATACAGAAGCTAATAATATCAAACCAGAGCAGGTTTTATATATGGGAGATGATATCCCGGATTTTCACGTAATGAAATTAGTTGGTTTACCTGCTTCGCCACAAGATGCAGTTCCTGAAATTAAAAACATCTGCCGTTATATTTCGCACGTAAAAGGCGGAAGAGGCGCCGCAAGAGACGTTATCGAACAAGTCATGAAAGTGCAGGGAAAATGGATGGAATATTTTAACGGACAACACGATTAAAAAATTTTAGATCTTTGAATTTAGATTTTACATTATTTTCTAAATCTTCATAAATCACTAATACGATTTTTGTCAAAGTTTTAAACTTTGACAAAGATTCAAAAAGAAAAACCTCAGAACCTTAGTATCTCAGCCACTTAGAACCTTAAAAAAATGAAATACCTAAAACTAATTCGATATAAAAATTTGCTGATGCTTGCATTTATGCAGGTTTTATTTCGTTATGCTTTTTTAAAACAACAAGATATTCCTTTAGCATTAGCCGACTGGCAATATGGCCTTTTAGTTTTAAGTACCGTTTTAATTGCTGCGGCGGGTTATGTAATCAACAATATTTATGATGTTGCGACAGATACGATCAACAAACCGCAGGATGTCGTAGTTGGCAAAGGAATTTCAGAAACTGCGGCCTATAACATATATATAGGACTAAACGTAACCGGAGTTGCTATCGGATTTGTGCTTTCAAATATTATTATGAGGCCCACATTTGCATCACTTTTTATATTGATTGCTTCGCTGTTGTATTTTTATTCTACCACCTTAAAATCGATTATGCTTTTAGGCAATTTTGTGGTTGCCGCTTTACTTTCTGTAAGCGTTCTAATAATTGGTGTTTTTGATATATTTCCGGCTACAACACCAGAAAATCAGGCTCAAATGGCCAGTTATTTTTCTATTCTGACAGATTATGCCCTGTTTGCCTTCATGATTAATTTCCTTCGTGAAATAATTAAAGATATTGAAGACATGGATGGTGATTACAACCAGGGAATGAATACTTTACCAATTGCAATTGGAAAAAGCCGTGCTGCAAAAATCGCCTTGGCTGTTGCTATAATTCCGTTTATTTTATCATTGCTTTATATAAAAAAATACTTTTTTGAAAATAATCTTTTGATTGTAACGCTTTATTCTTTTGCTTTTGTTTTAGCACCTTTATTATACTTTATTGTAAAAATATTTAGTGCAAAAAGTCAAAAGGATTTTCATCATTTAAGTACGGTTTTAAAATTGATTTTATTATTCGGAATTTTATCCATTCTAGTAATTAGTCTCAACCATCAATATCTGCAAAATCATGCTTAAAGATAAACTCAAAAAATACAAACTAATTCTGGCTTCAGGATCACCAAGAAGACAGCAGTTTTTTAAAGATTTAGATCTTGATTTTGAAATTCGCTTAAAAGATGTCGAAGAGATTTATCCGCCTGAACTCAAAGCGGTCGAAATTACCGATTTTCTGGCGCAGTTAAAGGCAGATGCTTTTAAAGATGAATTACAAGAAAATGAAATCCTGGTTACCAGCGACACCATAGTATGGCATCAGAATAAAGCTTTGGGCAAACCAAAAAATGCTCAGGAAGCTTTTGAAATGATTAAATCAATGTCGGGTACTACGCATGAAGTTATTACCTCAGTATGTTTTCAAACCAATGCTGCTTCTACCCTTTTTCATGATATTACAAAAGTTACTTTCAAAGATTTATCAGATGAAGCAATTTTGTATTATATCGAAAACTATAAACCTTACGACAAAGCCGGAGCTTATGGCAATCAGGAATGGTTTGGTTTTATGGCTGTTACAAAAGTAGAAGGCTCTTATACAAATGTAATGGGGCTTCCTACAGCCAAAGTTTATGAATATTTGAGTACATTAGTATAAAAAATAATTTATGTTTTCTTTTAAGGAATATACTCAGGAAATATTTGCGACGATAATTCTTTTACTTGTATTAATTGCATTACGAATGATTGTTGCCAAATTAATTCGACGTTTTGCCGCTACAAGCCATTTATTAGAACATCGTACTAATCTGGTTATTAAATACATTCATATTTTAATGAATATTTTAGTAGCAATAAGCCTTATTGTAATCTGGGGCGTTGATACTAAGGATATATTTATAACCGTTTCATCAATTGCAACCGTAATTGGTGTGGCAATGTTTGCACAATGGTCAATTTTAAGCAATATAACTTCCGGAATGATTTTATTCTTTTCATTTCCGTTTAGAATTGGTGATACCATCAAAATTCACGATAAAGATTTTCCAATAGAAGCCGAAATCGAAGACATTAATACTTTTCATGTAAGCCTTAGAACCAGAGAAGGCGAAAAAATTATTTTTCCAAACAATTTACTTTTACAGAAAGGGATTTCTATTATGCCGTCTCATTACGAAGAGAAGGAATTTTTTGACTAATTTTTGAATGGGAATTTTATAAAGTATAATTAAAAAGCTAAAACGTTATAATTTGAATAAATTATAATATTTGCTTAACCAAATTATACATATTTCTATAAAATTTCATTCAAAATGACCCAGCCAATTAAATTGCCTTTTTATGCAAAACTAGCGTGTATTTTAATAACTTTAATTTCATTTGCTTATATTTTTTGTATTGCAAAAGATATAATTACACCTGTTTTACTTGCTTTTTTGTTTGCCGTATTACTACTTCCTGTTTTTACATTTTTAAATACCACGTTTAAGTTTCCCAGACATCTCGCGGCCATTGTTTGTGTCTTGATTTTTCTGGCATTTATAGGCGGAATTCTTGTTTTTATATCGTTTCAGGTTACCAATATGGCTGATGATTTTGACACGATAAAGAAAAATGCCAATTCATTTTTAATTGAAATACATAAGTTTATCAAAGAAAATTTCCAGATTAGCATCGGAGAACAAAAAAAATATCTTGACACCGTTACAAAAGATTCTGTAAAAAACGGAAATGCTACACTGGGTTCTGCTATAATTTCGATAAGTGATCTCGTTTTAGATAGTACTATAATTGTCATTTACACGTTTTTATTTTTGATATATAAAGAACATTTTAAATTGTTTTTAGCCAAATTAATCAGCAAAGAAAACCATTCTGTTTTAAAAGATATCCTTTCGCAGATAAAGGTTTCAATAAACAATTACATTGTAAGTTTAATTATAGAAATGATAGTGGTTTCGGTATTAACCAGTTTAGGACTTTGGATTATCGGTATTAAATATTTCATTTTATTAGGTTTAATAACCGGTATCTTGAATTTAGTGCCTTATATAGGAATTCTGATTGCTGGTGTTATTACAGTTCTGGCCTCGCTTACAGGATCTGGAGAAATTTCTGTTATTACCGGAATTTTAATAGTAAACGTAATTGTTCAGCTGATAGATAATAACCTTCTTGTGCCATTGATTATCAATTCAAAAGTTGAAATAAATGCTTTTGTTTCGATTATGGGAATTATTGTTGGCGGCGCAGCGGCCGGAATATCGGGAATGTTTTTAGCAATTCCGCTTTTAGCAATTCTAAAAATAATTTTTGACAGAATTGAATCTCTCGAGCCGTGGGGGTATTTAATGGGAAATCATATTCCGCGAAAATTTGCCTGGAGACGCGTTAGAAAAACAAAAACCGAAGAATAAAATAATCATCCGATTTAGATAATATTCGCTTTATTTATCTTAAATTCATGTAATAATCTACTCTCAAAAAGTCTAAAACTATCTGAATGTTACTCAATAAAAAAATAACTATTTTTATTTCCTTATGCTTTTGTTTTCAAAGCATTTGCGCTCAGACAGATAATACAAAGAAAGAGAATCCGCAGAAAAAAGACAGTACCGAAATTTATACTAAGATTAGAAATTATTCTAAGAAAAATAAGTTTACCCAAACCCTGCACAAATTACTTTTCAGATCTAAAAAACCCAAAAAAAAGGATCAGATAATTGAGCCAAGTGACAGCGAAAGTTTTGAAGGGAAAATTATTCGCAAAATTAATATTGTTACGCTCGATCCGTTTGGATATTCTATTACTGATACAACTGCAGGGCCAAGAAACTGGGGAGAACGTACCGGTAACAGACTGCATCTGAAAACAAAAAAAATTGCCATCTATAATTTACTTTTATTTAGAAGAAATACGCCTTACGATCCTTATAAAGTACAGGAATCAGAACGTTTAATTCGTGCACAGCGTTACGTTACAGCTGTTCGAATTACAAATGAATTAGCAAGTCCGGCATCAGATTCTGTTGATGTTACCATTAGAGTTTTAGATTCCTGGAGTACAATTCCGAGGTTCTCAATTTCTAGCAGCAGAGTTGGAATTGGATTTAAAGAAAAAGATTTTTTTGGAACAGGCCAGCAGCTCGAATATCGTTTTACCAATCGATTTGATGACGGATCAAACGGTAATGACATTACCTACACGGTACCCAATATAAAAAACACTTACATCAGCACCACGCTGCACTACAACATGGATCTTGACAATAATTATACGAAAAGTATTGATATTGAAAGAGATTTCTACTCACCTCTAACCAAATGGGGAGGCGGTGTTTTTGTTGGACAAAATTTTCGAAGAGATACTCTGCAGTCACCAGACCAAAGCTATGCCTTTCAGCCTTTTAAAAATAATTTTCAGGATTTTTGGGCAGGTAAAGCTACAAAGGTTTTTGAAGATGAAAACGAAGTCATTACCAATTTAATAACATCAGCACGTTTTTTAAATGTCAATTATACTGAATCTCCTGATTCATTGTATGATCCGACCAATTTTTATTCTGATGAGAAACTGCTTTTAATGGGAGTTGGTCTTAACCGAAGAAAATTTATCAAAGACAATTATATTTTTAGAAATGGTCAGACAGAAGACGTTCCTACTGGCCGAATTTACGGCGTTACTTTTGGTTATCAATATAAAAACCAGCTTTGGAGGCCTTATGCAGGCGCTCAATTTTCTTTTGGAAATTATTACCGATTTGGTTTTTTGAGTATGGATTTTGAAATTGGAACGTATTTTCATGATTCTAAAACCTACCAGACAGCTTATTTATTTGAATCGAATTATTTTACCAAACTATTTAATCTCGGCACCTGGAAACTAAGACAGTTCGTAAACCCAAGAGTCGTTATTGGTGCTAATCGCGAAGATATTATTGGCGATCAACTGAGTATAAATGAACAAAACGGTCTGGCAGGTTTCAACAGCGCGCTTTACGGAACGAGTAAAACAGTTTTGTCATTGCAAACGCAGACTTATTCGCCTTATGCTTTATGGGGATTTCGTTTAAATCCGTTTTTTAATTATACAATAGCTTTTTTGGGTAGTCCAAAGAATGCGATGTTCGATAGTAAACCCTATTCAAAAATAACTTTAGGGTTATTAATTAGTAATGACTACTTGGTTTTCAGTTCATTTCAGCTTTCACTTTCTTATTATCCAAGTATTCCGCTGCAAGGCGATAATGTTTTTAAAACAAATACTTTTGAAACCACAGATTATGGTCTGCAGAGTTTTGAACTTGCTAAACCAAAAATTGTTGATTACCGATAAAAAAAAATATCTTTTTTTTTATCATTTTTTTATTTCATAAAAACATCTTAAAACCAGCATTTTAGCTATTTCACACGAATTTTTTATCGTTTAAATACTATTTTTATCCGATGAAATACAATTGTTTTTTTATTTTTGGCACGGTATATGAAAATCCCTAAGTAAGATTAACATTAAAGTCTAAAAAAAATGAAAACAATTAAAATAGCAATCGCCGGATTATTTCTATTGGTTGCAAACGCCACACAAGCTCAGGTATCAGTTAACGTTAATATAGGAACACCTCCAGCTTGGGGACCTGCAGGATACGCAGAAATGGAGTATTATTATCTTCCGGATATTGAAGCTTACTATGATGTACGTGCTTCTCAGTTTATATATTTTGGAGGAGGAAGATGGGTTAGAACAACTTATTTACCAAGACAATACAGAAACTATGATTTATACGGAGGATACAAAGTAGTTTTAACAGATTACCACGGAAGAACTCCTTATGTATATTTCGACCGTCATAGAGTAAAATATTATAAAGGATATCATGGTGCGCCGCAAAGACCTTACAAACCAAGACCGGTTTATGGTTACAGAGAGCGTAGAGATTACAAACATTATGACAAGCATTATGATAAACACCACGATAGACATGATCACCACGATCACGACGATGATCACCACCACGGAGGTCATGGAAGAAGATAATTGTTAAATTCGCAATATTTCAATACAAGAGAGTATCAATAATTTTGATACTCTTTTTTTTATGATTAAATTTAATAAACATAATTGTTAAAAAATCATATTAAACACATAAATAGCTGTAAAACAGATTATTCCGCAAAATTAACGTTTGTTTAATAAGATTATGATTTATATTTGCCGCGAAAATTAAAAACCCAAAAAGGAAATTTATGAAAAAGAGTATTTATTTATTTTCATTTTTAGCATTGGCATTTTTTGTAAGTTGTGATGATAACGACAATAATGACAATCAATCTACCACAAGCATTACTATTAATAATGATGCAGCAGCCCTAAACCAAAGGCTTGATTATACCAACTCGGGTGTAATTGTGGTAGAAAACAGTATTATAACAGGGAAATTCGCCAGTACAAATGCCACAACTACATTTCCTTTGGTACAAATTGCAGAGGTTAAACCTCCTGTAGACAGCAACGGAAGAACATTACAAGCGAGTCATGTTGCTGTAAACGGAAACTACGCTTATGTTTCTTATATCATGAGAGGCGAAATTTATTCTGGTGCAATTGATGTAATTGACATTTCTGATCCTTATAAACCCAAATTAGTTACTTCTGCTTTAATAGCAAATACTGATATTGCTTCTCTTGCCTACTCTAACGGAAATTTAATCATTGGAGGAGCAAAAGATATCGATAAAGATGCTTCACTTACTAATCCGGCTATTGTAATTAATATGCAGTTAAGCTCAGGATTATTAACTACAACATATAAAACTAATCCTTTAGAAAGCCGTGTTACAACAGATGTTGCTGCAAATTCTTCATCTTATTTTGCTGTAACCGGAGACAACGGTAGTTTATTCAAGTTAAACAGTTCTAGCAGAGCTGTTGAAAACAAAGCTGCAATGGCTGATTTACGCTCGATAGCTTTAACATCTGATAAAATTGTTACTTTAAGCGGAACAAAAGGAATCAACATTTACAATGCTTCGACGCTGGCTTTACAAAAAAGCTTTTCTACATCTGCAGATGTAAGCGGAGCAAAAAGAACAATGGATGTTGACGGAACTAAACTTTTAGTTTCTGAAGGTGCAAACGGTCTGGGAGTTTACGACATCAACAGCGGATCTAAATTGCAAACTATTTCTATACCAACAGCAGGAGAAGATAATGTAACCAATGCCGTTTCTGTTAACGATGGTTATGCGTTTCTTGCCAATGGAGCTCTTGGACTTAATGTTTACCAAACAGGATCACAGTTAAGCTTACTTGGATCTGTTGGAATTGCTGGTTCATCAAACTACGTAAAATCAAGCGGTGATTATATTTATGTGGCCAGCGGAACAGGCGGTTTAAAAATCATTAAGATGGAAAAACCAAATACTACATTTGCAAGCTGTTCATCTTACGGAATCTACAATCAAGGTCGGGATTTAATTTTAAATTCAAACGAAATAAAATCATATCAGGGAGCAACAGCCATTAATTCGGCAATCGTAAATTCTGGTGCTGTTTTAACACATTGCGGGTCTATTGCGATTCTTAGCAATTTAACTTTAAACAGCGGCGGTACTTTTAATATGAGAGGAAGTTTATCTCAGGGTAAATACCAGCAGGCTAATCCAACAGAACTTATCATAAATGATAAAGCTGTTCTACAAGTAGAAGGTTCTGTAGTGATTTGGGGCGATTTGAGATTAAACAGTGGTGCTAAGATTAATTTTATCGGAAACGATTCTTCAATAACTATCTATGGAAAAGTTACCAAAGGAACGAATGTTACCATTACCGGAACTTACAAAGACACCGAAAACAAACTAAAATAAAATATAATAAGCGCAAAAGCGGCTTTTTAACAATTTAATACAGAAGCTGTCAGATTAAATCTGGCAGCTTTTTTTTGCTTTATTCTTAAAAAATTAGGTACAATTATTGTGCGTTAACATTTCATTTAAATAATCTTCCATAAAATAATTAGTATTTTTGGAACAATTTCAAAAAACAACTAACTCAACCATGCGTAAAATAAAGGTTTCATTTCTTTTTCTATTTCTTATAGGTTTTCAAGTTTCATTTGCACAACAACCGCAAAAACCAAGTTCAGTCGAAATCTATAATCAAATCAAAAAACTTAACTTTTTAGGTTCTGTAATGTATGTTGCTGCACATCCAGACGATGAAAATACCCGCATGATATCCTATTTGGCAAATCAAATGAATGCCAGAACGGGTTATTTATCTTTAACTCGCGGCGATGGCGGGCAAAATTTAATCGGTCCGCAATTGCGTGAACTTCTTGGCGTTATCAGAACTCAGGAATTAATTGAAGCCCGAAAAATTGATGGTGGAGAACAGTTTTTTTCAAGAGCAAACGATTTTGGTTTTTCTAAAAATCCTGACGAAACACTTCAAATTTGGGACAAAGACAAAGTATTAGCAGATGTGGTCTGGACAATTAGAAATTTTCAGCCGGATATTATCATAAACAGATTCGATCATCGTTCGCCGGGAACTACGCACGGGCATCATACCTCTTCTGCCATGTTAAGTGTAGAAAGTTTTAAATTAACAAACGATCCAAAAGTTTATCCAGAACAATTAAAATACGTTTCGCCGTGGCAGGTAAAACGTCAGTTTTTTAATCCATCATGGTGGTTTTACGGAAGCCAGGAAAAATTCGACGCCGCTAATAAATCAAAATTCACAAAACTGGAAACCGGAGTATATTATACCGGAACAGGAAAATCAAATCAGGAAATTGCCGCTTTAAGCCGCAGCCGTCATCAATCGCAAGGATTTGGAAGCACGGGTGTTCGCGGTTTAGAAACAGAATATCTGGAGTTAATTAATGGTGATACTCCTGCTGATCGCGATAATTTATTCGACGGAATAGATACAAGCTGGAACCGTGTTAAAAACGGAAAACCTATTGGGGATTTAATTTCATCTATTATCGAAAAATACAATTTCAGCAATCCGTCAGCAAGTATTCCGGATCTGATAAAAGCGTATACCATGATCGAAGCTTTAGACGATACACATTGGAAAACAATAAAAACTGCTGCCGTAAAAAATATCATCGCTTCTTGCTCAGGTTTATATCTTGAAGCCGTTGCCAGCGAACAGGAAGCAACTCCGGGAAGCCGAATTAATTTAACTTTAGAAGCCATCAACAGATGTGATATCGAAATGCAGTTAACCAGCGTAACGACATTACCAGATAATAAAACCACAGCTCAAAACAGTATTTTAAAAGATAATAACGATCAAAAAATCAATTTACAGCTGCAGCTTCCAGCCAATATTGAATATACACAGCCGTATTGGTTAAAAGAAAAAGCTACAGTTGGAATGTATACTGTTTCTAATCAGCAGAATATTGGTATTCCTGATATTATCAGAGAAGTAAAAGTTATTTTTAATGTAAAGATTAAAGGAGTTGAAATTCCGTTTGAGCGTACTGTAGTTTACAAATATAACGACGGTGTAAAAGGCGAAATGTATAATTTCCTTGATATTGTTCCGGAAGTTACAACTTCAATTCTGGAAAAAGTTCTGGTTTTTAGAGATACCAAAAGCAAAATGATTCCGGTAAAAGTTCGTGCCGGAAAAGACGATGTAAAAGGAAATCTGCAATTAGATTTACCAAAAAGCTGGAATGTTTCTCCAAAACAAATTCCGTTTGCCTTAGACAAAAAAGGAACAGAACAAGTATTTTATTTTGAAGTTACACCTCCGGTAAATCCTGAAGAAGTGGTTGCAAAAAGTATTGCAGTTGTTGATAATAAACGTTTTGACAGAGACGAGACAATTATTGATTTCAGCCATATAACCAAACAAATGGTTTTAAAACCGGCCGAATCAAAATGTATCAGAATTGATTTAAAAACTTCGGGCGACGCCATTGCTTATATTATGGGTGCAGGCGACGAAGTTCCGGAAAGTTTAACCCAAATGGGATACAAAGTTTCTATTTTGAAACCAGAAGAAATTACGCCAGAAAAACTGGATTCTTTTTCAACTGTTATTACCGGAATTCGTGCTTACAATACTGTAAACGCTTTGGCAAACAAACAAAACATACTTTTCAATTTTGTAAAAAGCGGTAAAAATATGATTGTACAATATAATACAAACGGAAAATTAGTAACCGATAAAATGGCTCCTTATCCGTTAAAATTATCTAACGATCGTGTTACTGAAGAAAATGCAAAAATTACGTTTTTAGCGCCAAATCATCCAGTTTTAAACACGCCAAATAAAATCACAGCTAAAGATTTTGAAGGCTGGACACAAGAACAGGGATTATATTATCCGGATGAATATGATCCAGCCTTCACTCCTATTATTTCGTCGCATGACAAAGGAGAATCGGCTAAAAAAGGAGCATTATTAGTTGCTCCTTATGGAAAAGGATATTATATCTATACAGGGTTAAGTTTTTTTAGAGAATTACCAGAAGGTGTTGCCGGTGCTTACAGACTTCTTTCGAACATTATTTCGCTAAAACAGCCAATTGAAGCTCCTAAACAAGATATTAAGCAATAAATTTCAGCATTATGGAAGCTAAAAAAATAAAAAAATGGAAAAAAAGCTACACCTATGTTTTGGTTGCTAACGCAATTTACATTGTGATTTTTTTCTTAATCATGCAATTTTATTCATAACCTATGCAGCTATTTGACTGGATCGTACTTATTGTTACACTTTTATTTATTGTTGGATATGGTTCATGGAAAACCCGAGGCAGTAAAAATGTTGAAGATTTCATTTTAGGAAACAACGAAACACCTTGGTATACAGTTGGACTTTCTGTAATGGCAACTCAGGCCAGTGCCATTACTTTTTTGTCTACACCCGGACAGGCGTATCATGACGGAATGGGATTCGTTCAGTTTTATTTTGGACTTCCGATTGCCATGATTGTTATCTGTTTGACATTTATTCCGTTATATCATAAATATAAAGTTTTTACGGCATACGAATTTCTGGAAAAACGTTTTGATGTACAGACACGTTCGCTGGCAGCGATTTTATTTTTAATTCAAAGAGGTTTAGGAACGGGACTTACTATTTACGCTCCTGCCATAATTTTATCTGCATTATTAGGCTGGAATTTAACGGGAATGAATATTATAATTGGTGTAATGGTAATTATTTACACCTTTTCCGGAGGAACAAAAGCGGTAAACGTAACCCAAAAACAACAAATGTTTGTCATCATGTCGGGAATGTTTATTACATTTTTTCTGATTTTACATTATTTGCCAAATGATATGACTTTTACCAGCGCGCTCCATATTGCGGGTGCCAATGATAAAATGAATATCGTAGATTTTTCATTTGATCCGGAAGAAAAATATACTTTTTGGAGCGGAATTACCGGAGGATTTTTTCTGGCCCTAGCCTATTTTGGTACAGATCAGTCTCAGGTAGGACGCTATTTATCAGGAAAATCTGTTACGGAAAGCCAAATGGGATTAATCATGAACGGACTTTTAAAAGTGCCGATGCAGTTTTTTATTCTGCTGACCGGAGTTATGGTTTTTGTGTTTTTTCAGTTCAATCCAGTTCCGTTAAACTTTAATCCGAACAATAAAACTGTAATTGAAAGATCAGCTTATAAAGAAGAATACCACGTTTTAGAAAAAAAACTGGACAAACTTTCAGAGGACAAAAAAGTAATCAACTTACTGTATATCGATCAGTTAAACCAGGATTACGACAACCCGATTCTCCGTAAGGAATTAGTTAATTTATCGAACAAAGAAAAAGATCTTCGTGAGCGTGCTAAAGATATTATTTCAAGAGCCGACAGCAATAGCGAAACGAACGATAAAGATTATGTGTTTTTTCATTTTATTCTTCATTATCTGCCAAAAGGTTTAATTGGTTTACTATTGGCTGTAATTCTTTCAGCAGCAATGTCATCAACGGCTTCGGGATTAAATGCTTTGGCTTCGACAACGGCAATCGATATTTATAAAAGAAATATTAAAACCGATAAATCGGAGAAACATTATCTGCATGCGACTAAATTTTTCACCTTATTCTGGGGCGTTATAGCAATACTTTTTGCCTGCGTTGGAACTTTGTTTGAAAATTTAATTCAGCTTGTAAATATTATTGGATCAATTTTCTACGGAACCGTTTTGGGGATTTTCCTTGTTGGTTTTTATATAAAACGCGTTCAGGCCAAACCTATGTTTATCAGTGCTGTTATTACTCAGTTTATAATTATAAATATTTATTATTTTATGGTTTACAAACAAGAAAAGCTGGGTTATTTATGGCTTAATTTTATTGGAGCGATTTTAACTATTGCCTTGGCGTTGATTTTTCAGTTTTTGTTTTTTAGAGGAAATAAAAAAGAGAATAACGATTTAATTTTAGAAGATTAATGTTTCAGAAATTATTTCTTATAATGTTATTTTTAATTTGCTTTCAAGCAGAAAGTCAAAATAATGATGATGCTGAAATAATTGAAAATCATTCTATTTCTGATCAACTATATACAAAGTGTTTTGAAAATTTGAATCAAGGAACCGAGACTTTTCAAAAATATTTTGACCTCAAAGAAGATAATTTTTGTAGATTGTATGAGTGCATGTTTCTTTTATACATTAAAGATCCAGAAATGAAAATTGCTACTGAAAAAAGATTAATTGAGATTGCAACCAGACTATACCAAGAAGGAACACCTGTTTATCTAACTATGGGAATGGACAGTAATTTAAATGCTCAGGTAAAAAATGAAAATCTTGAAGATGATAATCATATCGTTTATATAAGTTTTGGTGACTGCTTGAATCCAAAATATTTGATAGATGCTGCAGAAATTGTAAACAATCGAACGCTTTCGCTAATTAATCAATCTGCATCTAAAAACTAAAACATCTCCGAACATCTTTGTCAAAGTTTAAAACTTTGACAAAGATTATCAACTTAATTTTTTTCACTACTAAATTAATTCAAAATCTAAACAAATCTCTATCTTTGAGAAAGCTACTTCTTAAATAGAGTATTATGAAATATCTAAAAAAGTACAGCAATAAAACAAAAGCAGCAATGGTTTTGCTGATTGTGATGCTTATAATTTTACTTGGAAATTTCAATACACTTCAAAATTCTAAAAATGTAAACGAAAATATCAATGCGATTTACAAAGATCGTTTAGTCGTTGCGCATTATATTTTTCAATATTCTAAACAACTTCATTTTATAAAAGCCGAAGCCGAAAAATTAGGCTTAAGCGATAATATGAAGAAAAATGAAATCGCACATACGCTCGACATCATTCATAATATTGATGATTTGTATGCGAAAACGGTTTTAACCAATAAAGAAAAACAGCATTTTGATTCATTTCTAGCTTCTTGCAAAGAAATTAACAAACAAGTTGAAAACAAGAACTGGAACAAAATTGCATACTCGAGTGCTCAAGCCTTAAAAACGTTAGAATCTCTATCGCAAATTCAAATTACGGAAGGAAAGGCTAAATTAGCAAATGCAAACGCCATGTATAACAAAAACAATACTTTAGGACAACTGCAAATTGCCTTACTGATTATTTTAGGCGGAATTACTTTTTATCTTTTGATTGTAAAAAAGATAAAGCGAAAAATTAAAATCCCTGAACATCCGAGTATGAATTAAACTCTTATTTTAATTTTCTATCCTCTTCTTTAATTGCAAGGTCATTTATACTGGCAAATCGTTTTTGCATTAAACCATTAGCATCAAATTCCCAGTTTTCATTTCCGTAAGCTCTAAACCAGTTTCCGTTAAGATCCTGATATTCATACTCAAATCGCACAGCAATTCTATTTTCTGTATGTGCCCAATATTCTTTTTTTAATTTATAATTTTTCTCTTTCTTCCATTTTTCAGTCAAAAAAAGAACAATTTCCTCGCGTCCGTTTACAAACTTGTCTCTGTTTCTCCATTCGCTATCAATCGTGTAAGCTTTAGAAACTCTTTCCGGATCCTGACTGTTCCAGGCATCTTCTGCCAATTGAATTTTTTCTTTTGCCGTTTCTAATGTGAAAGGCGGCAACGGTAATTTCTGTTCCATTATTTTAAAATTAAAGTTTGAATGATTTTTTTTGATTTTTCAATTAACTCGTTTGATTTAAACATTTGACTTTCGATAATACAGCTTTCAAATAACAGATACAAATGGTCTGATATTAGTTCATCTTTCAAAATATCTCTAAAATAATCCCGCAGATCCTTTTTATGATTTTGAATCACGCTGAGTATTTTCACATTATCTGAAGGAATTTCAGAAAGTATATTTAGAAAGCTGCATCCTCTGAAATTTTCTTTTTCATTCATAAAAATCAGAAAGTCAAATGATGCTAAAACTTTAGAATTTGAATCTTCTGTTTTAGAAGTAAATTTTAATAATTCATTAAACCAAAATATGTGTCTCTGCTCTAAAAAAGCAACACACAAATCTTCTTTTGATTTAAAATGCTGATAAAAACTGGCTTTGGCAACTTTAGCCTCTTCAATAATCTGGTTAATTCCAGTAGCATTATAACCCTGCTTGTGAAATAAATCAAATGTCTTTTCT
Organism: Flavobacterium sp.; assembly: GCF_039595935.1. NCBI lineage: Bacteria > Pseudomonadati > Bacteroidota > Flavobacteriia > Flavobacteriales > Flavobacteriaceae > Flavobacterium > Flavobacterium sp. Next base: position 140,619 of record NZ_JBCNKR010000004.1, read on the forward strand.
AAAATTCGTTCTTTTGGCTGCATGTTCAAATAATTAACTATGCAAATATAAATATTTTTTTAATATACAGACAAGTCTGTCTGTATTAAATTCAAAAAAATTCCAAAGCTCTTAAAACTTTGGAATTTGTATTTTTTATATTTAAATTTTCAAGAAATTATCTGCTCCATTCAGAGATACTGTCTTTATTCATTTTAACATAATCCTGATTATTTGCAGCTTCTGCAGCAGCTAATGAAATTTTAGCCGTTTCAATAGCTCCTTTTTTGTCGCCTTGTTTTGCCTGAATCAACGATTTTAATCTTGAAACATAATATGGTTTATCGCTGCTCATATCTAAAGCTTTATCAACATATGTTTTAGCAGTTTCTAAATTTCCATTTGATGAAAATAAATATTGAGATGCTGCATAATAGTCGTTCCAGGTTGGTCCGGCTAATGTTTTATCAATACTTGCTATTGCCGTTTTAGCAGTTGGAACTTCAAATTTTAAAGCCACATGAGAGTTTTCCCAAGCCATTTCTAAATAACCAAAATTCTGGTCCAAACCATTAATTCCAATTGTAAATGTTTCTACAGGAGTTGGCAGGGCATCTTCTTTAACTGTAGTTCTCAATACCACATATTGTTCGTTCCAGTTTTCAGGCAATCCCCAGTTGTCTGTTGAAAGATAAAAAATAACTTCCCAGCTTTCAATTTTCGGAATAGTATAAATTGCATATTTTCCTTTTTTCAAAGTCTTACCGTCAATTACAACGTCATCGCTAAAATTAATCACTGTATTTTCATTAGCTCCGGTTCTCCAAAGTTTCCCAAATGGTACTAAATTTCCAAAAACTGCTCTTCCTCTGGCTCCTGGTCTTGAATAAGTGACTTCAACATCCGTTAAACCAACTGTTTGTTTGATATATCCTTTTGGACTGGCCTGTGGTGTTCTAACTTGTGCTTCGGCAGCAAAAGGCGCCAAGATAATGGCTAAGGCAATAAATAGTTTTTTCATTATTAAGTTCAATTTTGTTTTTTCAAATTTACAAATTCAAATAGCTAACAAATGTTAAATTTTATATAATTCAAGCTTTAAACTGTGATATTTTCTCAGCGTTTAGCTCATTAAAATGATTAATCACTATATCCGCTTCTGATAAGTCCTGCATATTTGAGTGTTCGCTATTGTAACCAACACAAAAAATCCCTGCTCCTTTTGCCGCTTTTACGCCATTTGTACTGTCTTCTATAATAATACATTCTTCTTTTGGCGCAATAGACAATGATGCCGCATGAATAAAAATAGCCGGATTGGGTTTTGACTGCGGAAAATCTTCTCCGCTTACTATATGAGAAAAATACTGGTGCAGATTGAATCTTGTAAAAACACGTTCAATTGTAACTTTTGATGCAGATGAAGCCAAAATTATCTGAAATCCGTTTGCATGCAAATCTTTAATTAAATCTTCAACACCATCTAATAAATACAAATCTTCTTTGGTATCAAAAGCGTCATTAAAAATATTTCTTTTTCTTTGAATCAGATCTTCCACTTCATGCTCAATAACAGGAAAATGACTTTTTAAAGTCTGAAAAGTATTTCTTGTTGAAAGTCCGGTAAAAGAAGTATACATTTCTTCGGGAACTTCAATTTCTAATTCAGAAAATTGTTTGTAATAGGCATAACGATGAACGGGTTCTGTGTCGACAATTACGCCGTCCATATCAAAAATTACTGTTTTAATCATTTTTTTTTAAAAGGTGCTAAGGTTCTTAGTGGCAAAGGTTTTTTAAAGGTGCTAAGGTTCTAAGCTTCTGAGATGCTGAGTTTTCTTATTTCGAACTTTGTCAAAGTTTAAAGCTTTGACAAAGTTATTTTTACCTTTCAAAAACTTAGAACCTTAGAAACTTAGTGCCTTAGAACCTTTTTTTACTCTTTTTTAAGTATATAACGAATTACGGTTTCAGCAGCGTGAAGACCGAATAATCCGGGCATGTAGCTGTTTGTACCGTAAAACGATTTTTTGAAGTTTTTACCGTCGGTTAATTTTAAGCTTTTTTCATTTTGAATTTCTGATGAAAAAACGACTTTTAATTTATTGATTTTTACTGCTTTTAATCTCTTGCGGATTGTTTTAGAAAAATAACAGTTGATTGTTTTAGAAATATCAGCCACTTTTACTTTAGAAGCCAGCATCTTTCCTCCTGCTCCCATGCTGCTGATTATTTTTACTCTTTTACGTTTTGCGGCAATAATTAAATTCAATTTTGGCGTAATACTATCGATACAGTCCATAACGTAATCAAAATCAGAAGAAACGATTTCAAAAGCACGTTCTGGCGATAAAAACTCCTGAACACGGGTTAAATTTAATTCAGGGTTAATATCCATTAAGCGATCGCCCACAATTTTAATTTTTGGCTGTCCCACAGTAGAATGCAATGCAGGTAATTGTCTGTTAATATTCGTAATATCAACAACGTCACCGTCAACAATAGTCATATTTCCAACTCCTGCTCTGGCTAAAAACTCAGCCGCAAACGACCCAACACCACCTAAACCTACAACCAAAACATTTGCGTTACGTAAGTTTTCTAATCCTTCTTTTGTAAATAAAAGCTCGGCTCTTTCTGTCCACTCTGCCATATATTCTATCTTTTGTTTTTTTAAGTTTTATATTTTTTGTTTCAAGTTTCAAGTTTGCTTGTCAGGCTGAGCGAATTCGAAGCCCAACGTCCAATTGAAGCGCCCTTCGACTTCGCTCAGGTGACAAACTTATTTCACTTTTTACTTTTTACTTTTCACTAATTACTTTTTTCATCAAACACTCTTTTAAAATTACTTGAAATAATATCTTGTAATTCTTTTACATTCAATTTTTTATATTCAGCTGCTAAATTATAAACCTGTTCAATACCTTCTTCAATTGTATCGGTTTCTAAAAAGAAACGATCATTTGGCACATTCTCAAAAGCAGTTTTTAAATCCGGATTTTTTAAAAGATATTTTCCAAAAGAAATATAAAATCCATCTTTAATTAATTGTTCTGCAAGCTGTTTGTTTTTTGAAAAACCGTGAATAATCATCGGAACAGAAATTTTTAATTTCTTTTTTATCGCTGTAACTTCCTGAAAAGCCGCCACACAATGTATAACAACCGGTTTTTTATATTTTTCGGCCAAAGCTAATTGCTTTTCAAAAACTGTAATTTGCTGTTCCAGCGGAATTTCTATTCGTTTATCTAAACCACATTCGCCAATGGCCAGACAATTTTGGGTATGAAGTTTTTCTTCAATAATTTTCAGTTCCAAATCAATTTCATTCTCCTTAATATACCAAGGATGAATTCCAATCGAGTAATACGGAATTGTTTCATCAAATTCCTGAGGATATTGATTTACCAATTCTAAAACATTAGACTGATTTGTAAATTGATGGGTATGAAAATTAAAAAATTCCATTAATGAAAAGTCTTCACTCCTGCTTTGATTTCCACTTTTAAATCATTTTCAAGAGGAACAAGCGGACATGAATATTTATGATTATAAGCACAATATGGATTGTATGCCTGATTAAAATCGACTGCAATTGTTTTTCCTTTCGGGATTTTCAAATCGATATATCTTCCGCCAATGTAACTTTCTTTCCCGCAGGTTAAATCAGAAAATGGCAGAAATAAATGGTCCTTGTATTCTTTTTGTTTCGAAAGTTCAATGTTTCTGTAAACATTCAATTGCATTTCTTTACCATTTAAGCTAAAATACAAAGTTCCGTATTTTATGTATTGAGGAGTTCTGGTTCCTGTAGTTTTCATTTCGAAAACTTTTTCGTTTTTCGCTTTTTCAAATCTTGCGTTTACAAAATATTTTGAGCTTATTGGATAAAAATCTAAAGTTTTAAATGTTTTTAAATCTTCTTCCATTAACGGACTTGTCTTAGCATCAGCGTATTCTGAATTAATTTGCTTTTGGAATTTTTCAGCTGCACTCTGACTGAATTTACTTTGGCTAAAACCAAAATTAAATGCCAGTACTATAATTAGAACTAAATAGTTTTTCATCTTTGAAATTTTATGCAAAAATAGTTTAAAAGTAACAAAGCAACAACCGTTATACGTGACAAAGTTTCCTAACTTTGTGGCAAATACAATAATTATAATGCTTAAATCTGCCGCAAACCAATACTTCAATAACTTTAAAGGATTTACTAGAGAAATTTGGATACTTACATTAATTACTTTTATAAATCGCGCCGGTACAATGGTACTGCCGTTTTTATCTAAATATTTGAATGAAGATTTGAATTTTTCATTAAAGCAAGTAAGCTGGATTATGGTTTCGTTTGGTTTGGGTTCTATGCTGGGTTCCTGGCTCGGCGGAAAACTTTCTGATAAAATTGGGTTTTATAAAATAATGGTTTTCAGTTTGTTTACCAGCGGTGTATCGCTTTTCTTTATCCAATATATTACTTCTTTCTGGGGGCTTTGCATTGCTATGTTTATTTTAATGACTATTGCCGATATGTTTCGTCCGGCTATGTTTGTTTCATTGGGCGCTTATGCTAAACCAGAAAACAGAACCCGTGCCCTAACGCTCGTTCGTCTTGCCGTAAATTTAGGTTTTGCTGCCGGTCCTGCACTTGGAGGTTTAATCATTATAGGAATGGGATATTCTGGTTTATTTTGGGTTGACGGAGCATCTTGTATACTTTCAATATCCATTTTTGCCTTGTTGGTTAAGGAGAAGAAAAAAGTAGACCACGGAGATAAATCTGAAAGTGTGACCAATGTAAAATCAGTATATCATGATAAAATATTCTGGGTTTTCTTATTTGTAAGTTTCATAACAGCCATTATTTTCTTTCAGCTTTTTACCACTTTACCATTATATCATCATAAACAATATGGTTTAAATGAGTTTCAAACCGGGCTTTTGATGACTTTAAACGGACTTTTGATTTTTGCTTTTGAAATGCCAACTGTTGGTTTTATGGAGAGAAAAGGTTTTCCAAAAATCCAAATTATCATCATTGGTTCATTTGTAATGGCTTTCAGCTTCGTTTTATTATTAATTAATATTTGGGCAGGAATACTGGTTATCAGTATGATTTGTATTTCAATTGGAGAAATCCTCACTTTTCCTTTTTCTAACGCATTTGCATTAAGCCGTGCACCTCGAGGTCAGGAAGGTCGTTATATGGCTTTGTATACAATGAGCTTTAGTTTGGCTCATATTTTTAGTACCATGCTGGGCTTGGGAATTGTTGACCATTTTGGTTATCAAAAAAACTGGTTCTTTATGGCTTCTATCGGATTTCTGGCAACACTGTCCTGTATTTGGATAAAGAAAGCTTTGCATCTGGAGAAAAAGAAATAAATCACATTCATATATAACTTACTTAAATTCAAATCATTAACTTTGATTCTGAATCCATTTTCTATACTTTAAACTCAGCCAAAAACGAAAAATTTAGTTAAATAACTATATTTATAGTTGCGTAACTAAAAAAATAGTTGTAGGTTTGAATTAAAATTAAAAGACATGCAAAAGTTAACGAACAAAGAAGAAGAAATAATGCAGATTTTATGGAAGCTTAAAAAAGCATTCGTAAAAGAAATTCAGGCAGAAATAACTGAAGATCAGCCGCATTATAACACCCTTTCTACTATTGTTAGAAATCTGGAAGAAAAAGGTTTTGTGGGCCATAATGCTTTTGGAAATACACATCAATATTTTCCAATTGTAACTCTTGAAGCTTACAGCAAAAAATATATGAAAACGGCAATTGATAATTATTTCAACAGCTCGTATAAAAATTTGGTTTCGTTTTTCGCTAAAGAAGAAAAAATCTCTGCAGATGAATTGCGCGAAATTCTGGCCATGATCGAAAATCCTGACGACAAAAATAAATAAGCAGAATAATCAATAAAAGTAATAGTTATGGAAGCTCTATTGGTTTACATTTTAAAATCGGCTGGTTTAATTGCCCTATTTTATTGCGCTTATTATTTTTTACTCAGAAAGGAAACTTTCTTTAATAGTAATCGATGGTTTTTATTAATGGGTTTAATTACTTCGGTTGTATTACCGTTTGTAGTATATACCAAAATAATCTGGGTAGATCCTACTCCTATAACGAATGTCAATTTCTTCAATGGAGATGTCATTCAAAATACTGAAAAAGAATCTTTTGAATTTAACTGGATCTACGCTGTCATTACTATTTACTGCATCGGATTTTTAGTTTTAATGCTAAAATTTGCATTGGATTTTTACAAACTAAATTCTGTTTTAAAAGGTAAAAAGATTCATCAGCAGGCCGATTTTAAATTTATTGATACTACCGAAAATATTGCTCCCTTCTCCTATTTTGAATATATCGTATACAACTCATCAATGTATACTTCATCAGAATTGGAAAATATTATTGAACACGAAAAAGTACACAGCGATCAAAATCATACCATAGATGTTTTGGTTTCGAGAGCCTTTTGTATGCTGTTTTGGTTCAATCCAATCATCTGGCTTTATAAAAAAGCAATTACTCAAAATTTAGAATTTATTGCAGACAAAGAAGCAGCCAAAAAACTTTCAGACAAAAAAGCGTATCAATACACGCTTTTAAAAATAACAACACACGAAAGCTGTGTTGCCATCACCAATCATTTTTATCAATCATTAATCAAAAAACGAATAGTCATGTTAAACAAAAATCAATCAAAAAAACGAAATTCATGGAAATATTATGTAATACTTCCGGCACTGGCAGCATTTGTATTACTTTTTCAAGTTGAAGTAATTGCCAAAGAAAAAGCGCAAACTGTAAAAGGTGTTTCAGAAAAAATTAAATCTGTAGATGTTTACAAAATAAAGAAAAACACTACCGATGCAGAATTAAAAGAAACCAAAGAAAAATTAAAGAAAATTCATAATGTTGATTTTGAAGTTTCAGACATAAAAAGAAATTCTGATAACAATTTAACTTCTATTAAAGTAGATATTAAAAACGGTAAACAGCAGACACAATCTATTCAGGTTGGCGGAGATAAAGTCATTAAAGATTTTGGAATTGTTGTGATAACAGATGAAAACGACAATAAAAAAGTGGGAATTCAAACGGATGATGAAGCAAATCCTAAAGTTGCTGTTAGTAAAAAAATCAGCTCTATAGACGCAGTTGATGCTAAAGATTCTAAAACCGAAGCTGATACAAAAACTGTAGTCAGTAAAAAACTAACCACAAAAATCGATACCAATGTTAACACTAATTCTGATACTAGTACAAAAACTAATAATGATACTGACACAAATATTAGTACTGTTGTAACAATAAATACAGATAACAATACTAATACTAAAACAATTACAACGACTAAAGGTTCAACTATCTCCATTTCAAATTCTACAAAAACAAATGCGAAACAGCTTGAAAATCTTATAATTGTTGACGGGAAAGAAATGCCTAGTGATTTTAATTTGGAAGATATTGATCCGAAGCAAATTAAATCTATGAGCGTTTATAAAGGAATGAATGCTGTCTCTAAATACGGTGAAAAAGGCGCTAATGGTGTAATCGAAATAGAAACCCGCAATTAAAACCGTTTAATCTAATACAGATAAAATGCAAAAACTAACCAACAAAGAAGAAGAAATAATGCAGATTTTATGGAAGCTTAAAAAAGCTTTTGTAAAAGAAATTCAGGCAGAAATAACTGAAGATCAGCCGCATTATAATACACTTTCGACCATAGTAAGAAATCTCGAAGAAAAAGGTTTTGTATCGCATAATGCTTTTGGAAACACGCATCAGTATTACCCAACTGTAACGCTTGAAGCCTACAGCAAAAAATATATGAAAACCGCTATTGATAATTATTTCAACAGTTCGTATAAAAATTTAGTTTCGTTTTTTGCCAAAGAAGAAAAAATTTCTGCAGACGAACTGCGAGAAATCCTGGCTATGATCGAAAACCCGCAAGAAAAAAAATAAACAAAGAAAATTAATCAGTATGGAAGCTCTTTTCACTTTTATCATCAAATCTAGTGGTTTAATCGCTTTGTTTTATTTTGCGTACTTTTTTTTACTGCGAAAAGAAACTTTCTTCAACAGCAGCAGATGGTTTTTATTAGCAGGGTTAATAACATCGGTAATTTTACCTTTTGTCGTTTATACGAAAATCGTATGGATTGATCCGCTGCCACCAGTTGCAGATTATAGTCCGGCTGCAAATTATAATTATGTGGCTAATTATTCTCCGCAGGCAATTCAGGAAGAGGCTTTTGAAATAAACTGGAATTTAGTTTCTTTAGGTGTTTATGTACTTGGTTTTGCTGCTTTTATGATCAAATTCGGACTTGATTTTTACAGTTTAAATGCAGTACTAAAAGGTCAGAAAATCAAACAGCAGGAAGATTTTAAATTTGTAGATGTTAATGATAACATTGCACCTTTCTCTTATTTTGATTATATCGTTTACAACTCATCAATGTACACGAAATCAGAATTAGAAAGTATTCTGGAACATGAAAAAGTACACAGCGATCAGTATCACACAATTGATGTTATAATTTCGAGAATTTTCTGTATTCTGTTCTGGTTCAACCCTGTAATGTGGCTTTATAAAAAGGCAATTTTGCAAAATTTAGAATTCATTGCTGATAATGTAGCTTCTAAAAAAATATCAGACAAAAAAGCGTATCAATACACGCTTTTAAAAATAACAACGCATGAAACTTGTGTTGCCATCACCAATCATTTTTATCAATCATTAATCAAAAAACGAATTGTTATGTTAAACAAAAATCAATCAAAAAAATGGAATTACTGGAAATACTACGCCGTAATTCCGGCATTAGGAGCATTTGTATTATTATTTCAGATAAAAACAATCGCACAGGAGAAAAAAGAACTTAACGAAAAAAATGAAAAAGCAGGTTTAGTTTCTAAAAATATAAACGAAGAAGTTTTTAAAATTACAAAATCGACTACAGATCAGGAATTAAAAGACTTAAGTGCAAAACTAAAAGCAGAACACAATGTTGATCTTGAAGTTTCTAATGTAAAAAGAAACAGCGCAAATGAAATTATAGGAATCAAACTTAAAGTTGCAAAAGAAAATGGCAAAGTTCAGGTTATTGAAATGAACAGCACTAAAGCTTTAAAAGACTGCAGCATTGTAATCGATAATGACGAAGACGGTGAAAAAAGCGTAAGTGTAATTACTGATGATCAAATAGCGCGTCCATTAATTCAAAAACGCGACGTTGTAGTTAGAGACTTTAATAATTCTGATGTAAATGTTGAAGATCATGCATCACCGGTTCCTCCTACTGCTCCAGTTGCACCGGTTGCGCCTGTTTTTCCAACAGGACCAATGCCTCCAATGCCCGCTATTGATATGTCTAGAATGCCAAAACCTCCTGTAGCTCCCGCAAGTCCAAAAGACAAAGTGGCGTGGAGTAAATTTGAAAAAGACATGGAAGAATTTGAAAGAAAAATGGAAGCTTTTCAACCAGATCTTTCAGATTATGAAAAACAAATTGAAGCAATAATGGCTCAAAGAGAAGCCATTTTTGAAAAACAAATGGAGAAATACGAAATTGCTATGGATAAATTCAATTTTGATATGGATAAATTCAATCAGGATGTCCAAATTAGATATGGAAGAGATTCTAAAGAATACGAAAGAAGCCTGAGACAATATGAAAACGATATGAGACAGCATCAGCTTGACATGAAACAACATGAAAAAGATATGAAGCAGTTTGAAAAAGACATGAAACAGCGCGAAAAAGAATTAAAAAAATGGGAAAAAGAAAATAGTAAAAGATCCTAGCCATTTAATAAACTTTAAAGCTTATAAGCCTTTTAATTAAAATAAATACCAGATTTTCAAATTAGTAATAACCAGACTAATTACACAAAAACGAAAAAGTAATAAAAGACTTTGCATATCGCAAGGTCTTTTTTTTATCTTTGAAAAAACAAATCTGCCATGTATAAATTTTTAGCCAAACTAAACAAACTTATTCTGCCAAGTTTTACAAAACAAGGTTTAGATATTGCAAAAGCCAAAAAGTGGCAACTGGCTATTATAGGCTATCGTGCTTATGTAACCATGAGAGCTTTAGACTAATCAATTAAAAATACTTTTTGTTTTATCTGGACAGAAAATAATTGATTTTATTTTCTGCAATACTTTTTTTATGAAAAGAGAAATCAACCTACCTCCTGTTCCGGCAGTATTATTGGCAATTATCAGTGTACAATGCGGGGCAGCTATAGCCAAAACACTTTTTCCAGCTATTGGAGCGGCAGGAACAGCATCGATACGTATTGGTGTTTCGGCAATACTTTTATTATTGGCTTACAGACCAAATTTGCGAGCGATAACACCGGCGCAATGGAAAATTGTAATTCCGTACGGTTTATCATTAGGAGCCATGAATTTGATTTTTTATTTCGCAATAGAAAGAATTCCAATAGGTTTAGCTGTAACATTAGAATTTGTCGGACCGTTATTATTGGCTATTGCAGGTTCAAAACGTTTAGTCGATTATTTGTGGGTTTTATTAGCCGCAATAGGAATTTTATTAATCGCACCCTGGTCAAATGAACGCATCGATCCGCTTGGAGTATTGTTTGCACTTTTAGCCGGAGCGCTTTGGGCGGCTTATATTGTTTTTGGAGGTAAAATTTCGAAAATAATGAATGATGGTGAAGCTGTTTCAACCGGAATGTTATTTGCTGCTATTTTAGTGCTTCCGTTCGGTTTTCTTGAAAACGGATTAATTAATCTTACACCAAAACTTTTCGGAATGGGAGTTGCGCTTGCTCTTTTATCAAGTGCTATTCCGTTTACATTAGAAATGAAAGCTTTAGGTCAGCTTCCTCCGCGTACATTTAGTATTTTAATGAGCCTTGAACCAGCTGCGGCTTCTATTTGTGCTTTTATTTTTTTACAGGAAAATTTAAGTTTTTATGAAATTTTGGCAGTTGTATGTGTTGTAGTCGCTTCTGCAGGAAGTACTCTAACCGCAAAACGATAATTGATTTAAATGAAAAACAATCTCTGGTCCTATATTAAAGTAATTAATGGAATTTTATTTAATTGCTATTTATGTCTGGATGCTATATTTCATTTCTAGTGAGGTTGATGAAAGAACATTAGTAATTATATCTTTTTTTGTTTTTTCTACTCAAATTGTAATCTTGCTTTGCAGTCTTATTTTCTATTTTTTAACAAAAGGAATACTAACAATCAAGGAACAAATCAAATATGGATTGATAATTCTTTTAGCAATACTTGATATATGTTATCTAATAAATGGATTTAATTGCGATAAATCCTTTTTAATTTTCATTGCTTTAATCAATATTCTGTCTATTTTATATTTTTTAAAAAACAACATACAAAAAAAAGCTCCATAATATATGGAGCCAATAAATAATAGGTATTCTATTTTTGGAGAATTATTTCTTTGGCAGTAAAACGGCATCTACAACATGAATCACGCCACTTGACTGATTAACATCTTCAATTGTAATTTTTGCTTTATTACCATTTTCATCACTTAAAAATATATCTTTTCCATTCATCCATGCTATAATCGTACCTTCGTTAATAGTTTTTATAACCGTTTTTCCATTTCCTGTTTTTATAGCTTCTTCAATATCAGCAGAACTCATTCTTCCTGCAACAACATGATAGGCTAAGATCGTTTGAAGTTTTTTCTTATTTTCAGGCTTTAGTAACGTTTCAATAGTTCCTTTCGGTAATTTATCAAATGCGGCATTTGTAGGAGCAAAAACAGTAAATGGTCCATCTCCTTGCAATGTTTCTACTAATCCTATAGCTTTTACAGCAGTAACAAAAGTTGTATGATCTTTTGAATTTGCAACATTTTCAATAATATTTTTATTCGAATACATTGCTGCACCTCCAGCCTGTTGTGCAAATGATGAAATCCCAAACATCAAAACCAAAATTATTACTATTGAATATTGTTTATTTCTCATAATTAATACTTTAAATTATAAACACATTTACGCTTATTTATTCATTTTGGTTTTAACCAATGAATAAATGATAAAATTGAACTATAAGATTCTTAAAAGCTACTGAATAAGAACATGTTTAATAACGAAATTATATTTGAAAAATTTTCAACCTAAATAATTATTTTATTATATAAAATTATTATTTTTAGAAATAAAACAAAATATTATGAAAAATTTACCTAAAAAAGTTAGAAGTAGAAAATTAAACTCCAGAGTTGATTTAACCGCAATGGTAAGTGTTTCATTTTTATTAATTATATTTTTTATGCTTGTTGGCGAGCTTTCTAAACCAAAAGCAATGGATTTGAGTCTGCCTTATGACCATACCTGTGGATGGCGTGGAGGCTGTGGAGAAAACCGCTCAGTTACAATTTTATTAGGAGAGAATAATCAATTAGTATCTTACACTGGTCTTTTAGAGGTTCCAATAGTTCCGCCTAAAGAAATGCAATATGGCAAAGACGGAATTCGTCAAGAACTCTTAAAAAGAAACAAAAGCATGTTAGAATATTCCGCTCAATTAGGTAAACCAGGAAGAGGAATTACAGTAATTATTAAACCAAGTAAGAAATCTAACTTCAAAAATTTAGTTGACATTTTAGACGAAATGGCAATCGCAAAAATCGATACTTATGCTATCATACCGGAGTTTACCCCAGAAGAAACCAAATTATTAGCCTCTAATTAAATATAAAATCTATGAAAAACCTGCCTCAAAAAGTTAGAAGTAAAAAGTTAAGTTCCAGAGTTGATTTAACTGCAATGGTTAGTGTTTCTTTTTTGCTGATTATATTTTTTATGCTGGTTGGCGAACTTTCTAAACCAAAAGTAATGGATTTGAGCCTGCCTTATGACCATACCTGTGGATGGCGTGGAGGCTGTGGAGAAAACCGCTCAGTTACAATTTTATTAGGAGAGAATAATCAATTAGTATCTTACACCGGTCTTTTAGAGGTTCCAATAGTTCCGCCTAAAGAAATGCAATATGGCAAAGACGGAATTCGTCAAGAGCTCTTAAAAAGAAACAAAAGCATGTTAGAATATTCCGCTCAATTAGGTAAACCAGGAAGAGGAATTACAGTAATTATTAAACCAAGTAAAAAATCTAATTTCAAAAATTTAGTTGATATTTTAGATGAAATGGCGATTGCTAAAATTGATACTTATGCAATTGTTTCTGAATTTACACCAGAAGAATCCAAATTATTAGCTTCAAATTAAAAAATTTTCAGAATTCCTTCAACTCACAAACTTGAAACTTGAAACAAAGAAGAACCTGAAACAAAAAAACATAAAAAAAAGTCCCACATCACTGTGGGACTTTCTATTTATAAAAAATCTAAGAATTATTTTTTCTCAGTTTTTTCCATTTTAGCTTTAAGAGCAGCTAATACATCATTGTTGTCACCTAAAGTCGCAGCTGGTGCGTTTGTAGATGCAGATGCAGTAGTTTCAGCAGCAGCTTTCACGTTTTTCTCTTCTTCTTCACGGAAGATAGCAGTGTGAGAAGCAACTACTCTTTTGAATTCTTTGTTGAATTCAATTACTTTGAAATCAGCTGTATCACCTTTTTTCAATTTCTTTCCGTCTTCTTTTTCAAGGTGACGAGTAGGAATGAAAGCAACGATATCATCTCCGAATTCTACAGTAGCTCCTTTGTCAACGATTTCAGAAATCTCACCGTTGTGGATAGTTCCTACAGCGAAAGAATCTTCGTATTGATCCCAAGGATTAGCAGTAGTTTGTTTGTGACCTAAAGATAATTTACGTCCTTCAACATCTAATTCTAATACAACAACATCAAGTTTTTCACCAACGTTTACAAACTCAGATGGGTGTTTAATTTTCTTAGTCCAAGAAAGGTCAGAAATGTAGATTAATCCATCAATTCCTTCTTCTAATTCTACGAAAATACCAAAGTTTGTAAAGTTTCTAACGATACCTGTATGTTTAGAACCTACTGGGTATTTAGCTGTAATGTCAGTCCATGGATCTTGAGTTAATTGTTTGATACCTAATGACATCTTACGATCATCTCTGTCAAGAGTTAAGATAACTGCTTCAACAACATCTCCAACTTTCACGAAGTCCTGAGCAGAACGTAAGTGAGTTGACCATGACATTTCAGAAACGTGGATTAAACCTTCAACACCTTCAGCAACTTCGATAAATGCACCGTAATCAGCGATTACAACTACTTTACCTTTTACTTTATCACCAATTGTTAAGTTAGCATCTAAAGCATCCCATGGATGAGCGTTTAATTGTTTTAAACCTAATTGAATTCTTGTTTTCTCATCATCGAAATCAAGGATTACAACGTTTAATTTTTGGTCTAATTCAAGAACTTCACTTGGGTGGTTGATTCTGCTCCAAGAAAGGTCAGTAATGTGAATTAATCCGTCAACACCACCTAAGTCAATGAACACACCATAAGAAGTAATGTTTTTAACAACACCTTCTAATACTTGTCCTTTTTGTAATTGACCGATGATTTCTTTTTTCTGTACTTCAATATCAGCCTCGATAAGAGCTTTGTGAGATACAACAACGTTTTTGAATTCGTGGTTGATTTTTACCACTTTGAATTCCATCATTTTGTTTACATATACATCGTAGTCTCTAATTGGCTTAACGTCAATTTGAGATCCAGGTAAGAACGCTTCGATTCCGAATACGTCAACAATCATACCTCCTTTAGTTCTGCATTTAACAAAACCGTTAACGATTTCTCCAGTTTCATTAGCTGCAATAACTCTATCCCAAGATTTGATAGTACGTGCTTTTCTGTGAGATAATACTAATTGACCTGTTTTATCCTCACGGATGTCGATTAATACTTCTACTTTGTCACCTACTTTTAAATTTGGGTTGTAACGAAATTCGTTTAAAGAAATAACACCTTCAGATTTAGCATTGATGTCAACGATAACGTCTCTATCTGTAATTCTAACTACAACTCCTTCAACTACTTCTTCTTGATCTGTAGCGATGAAAGTTTTTGATACTAGTTCCTCAAACTCTTGCAAGTTTTTCTCATCTACTGCATCGATTCCTTCTTGGAAATTGTGCCAGTTAAAATTTGCTAAAAACTCTTCTTGTGATTTTGTTTGTTCAGACATGCTGATAAAAAAATTTGTATTCTGTTTTTCTCGAGTTTCTCTATGCGATAGAAAATACAGAAGTTGTTTTACATAAATAGTTGATACCTAAAGGAAACTCTTCTCTGCCAAAAGGTCTGCAAAATTACTACAAATATTTGGATTTACAAAATATTTCCAGATTGATTATCAGTTGATTATTAAGAAGCAGAAGATTTTAGGTTTTTCAAGACGTTTAGTCCCGCTATTCGTTGCAATCTTTTGAGCCGAACCCCGGCACAAAAGGATTTCCACTTCTATCGGGGCTAGATTAGAAAGTTTTGTTTTCATAAGAACCATAAGAACGAAACCCGACAGGTTTTAAAAAACCTGTCGGGTTTACTATAAACTATCTTTGTCAAAGTTTGAAAATTCAACAAAAATTCTTTCTAATCTTAATGATTCAAATTCTCAATCTCTTTTGGATCATGTTTGTGCTTAAACAAAACAGCAAAAGCAACAGCAATTACCAAAGCATAAAGCGCAAACGACAACCATATAGTATGCCAGTCTTTCATTAAAACCGGATTTGAAAAAACTCCGTCTGCAGAAACTGAATTTCCTTGACCTTTTATAAATTCTAACATTTTAGAATTCGCTGCATCTGTTTGTAAAAATCCAGCTAATTCATTTGCATTACTAAAAGATTTTGTAAAGAAGCGATCAATTGCCCAGCCTGAAGTTAAACTTCCTAAAACGGCTCCTACTCCATTGGTCATCATCATAAATAATCCTTGTGCAGAAGAACGAATTTTAGAATCAGTATTACTTTCTACGAATAATGAACCTGAAATATTAAAGAAATCAAACGCCATTCCGTATACAATACAAGAAAGAATAATCATCCATAAACCATTTACAGGATCTCCAAAAGCAAATAATCCGAAACGTAAAACCCATGCCAGCATACTAATCAGCATAACTTGTTTGATTCCGAAACGTCTTAAGAAAAATGGAATAGCCAAAATAAACAAAGTTTCAGAAACCTGAGAAATTGACATAATAATAGTCGAATACTTTATTACGAAAGAATCTGCATATTTTGGAAAATGTTTAAATTCATCTAAAAATACATCACCATAAGCATTTGTCAATTGAAGTGCTCCTCCTAAAAACATAGAAAAAACAAAAAACAAAGCCATTTTATAGTTCGTAAACAATTTAAAAGATTCTAAACCAAAAGTTTCAGTCCATGTAGCATTTTCTTTAATTAAGCGCTGGGGCTCACATTTAGGCAATGTAAAAGCATAAAGCCCTAAAATTAAAGCACCAATTCCAGCAATATAAAATTGATATTCAGTTGCTTTACTTCCACTCAAATTAGTAATCCACATAGCAACAATAAAACCAATCGTTCCCCAAACACGGATTGGCGGAAAATCTTTTACGATATTTTTATTGTTTAATTTTAATGAAGTATAAGAAATAGAATTACTTAGGGCAATTGTTGGCATGTAACAGCACATGGCTAAAAGCATTACCAAAATAAAATTATCAGGAGTTGTTACGTGTGCAATTCCAAATAAAACGGCTGCATAAAGAATATGCAAAATTCCATATAGTTTTTCAGCGTTAACCCATCTGTCGGCAATAATTCCGGTTAATGTAGGCATGAATAAAGAAGCAATTCCCATGGTTCCAAATACTAAACCAAATTGTGTTCCTTCCCAATTTTTGGTTCCAAACCAATAATTTCCAATTGTGATAAGCCAGGCTCCCCAAACAAAAAATTGAAGAAAGCTCATAAAGATTAACCTGTTTTTAATTCCCATATAATGAAATTGTCTTTTTAGTAAAAATGAAGTCGTAAAACTAGCATTAAAAATAATATCTACAAAAAATTAATCTATTTTAACAACATCATTTACTAATTCTAAAACAGCAGCAAATTGCTCTTCTTTATTTAAGTAAGAATTATCGATCTCAATAGCATCTTCAGCAATTATTAAAGGTGAATCTTCACGATGTGTATCGATGTAATCTCTTTCGACAACATTTTTCAGAACTTCTTCATAAGAAACGTTATCTCCTTTTTGCTGTAATTCATCAAAACGTCTTTGTGCACGTGTTTCGGCACTGGCAGTCATAAATATTTTAAGTTCAGCATTTGGAAAAACTACAGTTCCAATATCTCTTCCATCCATAACAATGGCTTTATTGGCTCCCATTTGCTGTTGTTGTTCGACTAATTTTGCCCGCACTTCTGAAACTTCGGCTACTTTACTCACAAAATTAGAAACCTCAATTGTTCTGATTTGTTTTTCAACGTTTTCTCCATTCAAATACATTTCGGCAAAACCTAAATCGGCATTAAATTTAAATTCTAACTGAATTTTTGGCAATGTTTCGATTAAGGCTTTTTTATCGAATGAATCTGTAGAAATAAATTTATTCTGCATGGCAAAATAAGCAACTGCACGGTACATTGCCCCTGTATCAACATATACATATTCCAGTTCTTTTGCTAATTGTTTTGCCAGAGTACTTTTTCCTGTTGATGAAAACCCGTCGATTGCAATTGTAATTTTTTTCAATTTTTTATTTTTTAATTTTTATTCTTTGACACTTTTAATAATAAATACTCATCAGGATATTAGATTTTGATGCATCTATTATTTTAGCGATTCTTTCAAAATATTGTTTATTGACCATTGGGCAGCCAAGACTATTGCAAATGTAACCATCTTTCTCTTTATATGGTACATTATAATAGTAATGAAAGACAATATCTCTTTCAAGGGCATTACTATTTGTTGCGTCTAAACCATAGAGTTTATAAGCTTTACCAAATCTTCCGTAATAGTAATTTCCTATAGAATAATTCCCTAATGAAGTACTATATGAATTGGGTACATTGCTAAACTTAAGTTTTCCCTGAATACCGGTTTCTGATCCTGAGCCATGTGCCACTATACCTTTATCAATAATTTTATTTTTCTTTAAATCGTAGACAAAAAAGCGATTCTTTCCAGAAGGTATTTTCATATCAATTAAAAAAACAATTTCCTTATTGTATTTCGGGTTATTCTTAACCAGCTTTCTTATTTTTTTAATCTGAAAATCTATTCGGGTTGTGGTTTCAGTTTTTATTTTTTCTTCTCTCCAAATAACTTTGTAAACAGCTAAAGCTATTAAAATAAAAAGTAAAATATAAACTGCTTTTTTCATGATAATTGGACAAAAAAATCCTTTTATAATCGCAATTTATTAACGACCATAAAAGGCTGTAAAATTTTAATTCTTAAATATTAATAGTAAATATCTAAAATAATGTTCGACTTAGAACTATCAATTATTTTCTCTATACGTTTAAAAAACTGTTCGTTAACCATCGGGCAGCCGTGACTTCTGCTGATGTAATAATCTTGTTCTTCATAAGGAACTGCAGAATAATGGTGCAATACTATCGCTCTTTTTAAAGCATTATTATTAGTTGCATCTAAACCTGCCAATCTATAGGCTTTACCAAAAATACCTTTATAATTTTTCCCAATAGAATATCTGCCAAGTGCAGTACAGTTTGAGTTTGGTTCATTGCTAAATTTCAACATTCCGTTTACACCGGTTTCTGAGCCGGAACCATGAGCCACAAGACCCTGATCTATAATTTCATTTTTCTCTAAATCGTAAACAAAAAAACGATTTTTACCCGAAGGCACTCTCATATCAACCAAAAAAGCAATTTTAGAATTATAATTATGATTAAGGCTAACCATATTTCTAATATCACCTAATCTGCTGTTTATCCTTTCGATTTCTAAACTGGTTATCGATTCGTCTTTATAAAAATGTTTTGAGCCAGAAAATAAACCAACTGTCATAAACAGAAACAAACTGAATAATTTCATATAAATTATTGGAAATTTAAAATTAGACCAAAAAGACTTGTATTTGCTGCCAATGTATATCTGGAATACGAATAATTGAATTTTAACTTATTGATTTTTAACCCAAATCCTACAGAGAGTCCGGAAAAATTGCGTTGATCTTCGATGCTTAATTCCTGACCTCTTCTAAAATTATATCCTAAACGCAAATTGACTGCTTTTTTTGGAAAAAGTTCTACACCAAAAATAACGTGCCTTAGTGCATTATTGACAAACGAAACTTTTTCTTCAGTTGTCGTTCCGTCAATATTGGTTTCTCCGCGGTTAGGGTTTGAAAAAGATATTTTCCATTGCTGTAAATTCTCTAAAGTAAGATGCCAGCGAATAGGTACATGTTCTAATTCCTGCGAAATTCCGGCTGTAATTTCAAAAGGCAGATTTTCCTGAATACCTGAATAGGTTTTAAACTGTGTTCCTATATTACGGAAAACCAGTGCCAAATTAATATCGTCTCTCTCAATAACATATAAAAAACCTAAATCAACTGCAGCACCAAAAGAATTATAACTTTCTAATGTAGAAGTAATCAATTTAGCATTTGCTCCTATATGTAAATTAGTAAAAGGAACGTTGTACGCATATCCTAATGAAAGTGCACCTTCACTTCCTGTAAAGTCAGATGTGGCCTGACCATTCTCATCATATCCTTCAAAAGAGCCATAATTGATGTAATTTACTCCGGCGTAAAATGTTTGCAGATGACGATCATAAGTGTAAGCATAAGAAGCCGTCCCGTAAGAAGCCTCTCCGTAGTAATTTCCATAATTCAGGGCTAAATGATTGTCCATATCCTCATTTAAAACGGCTGGATTAGACATAGCCTGGTTAACATCTTCGTCATAAATCGTAATCACTTTTCCTCCCAACGCAGCCTGACGCGGTGATGTTGTTAAATTTAGAAATTGATAGGTGTAACGTCCTCCAACTTGTCCAGATGAAACTGAACAAATTAGCAGTAAAAAAAATACAACAATCTGTTTTAACATGTTTTTGGAACGTTCCTATGTGGGAATAACGTAAATACAAAGATAAAATTATATAACAGGAAAAATAAAATTAAAGATTAAATAAATTGAATGGAAAATTCCAATAAAAAAATTCCAAATACCAAACCTTTATAGTTTGAAATTTGGAATTTGGATTTTAAAAAAGTGGAATTTTTAATTGAAGTTTACTTCAAAGTTTTAGCATTTTTTGCATTTTGATCTGTAAGAGCAATGGCTAAAACTTCACTCATTTCTTTAACGTAATGAAATGAAAGTCCTTCTAAATATTCAGCTTTTATTTCATCAATATCGCTTTTATTTTCGTGACACAGAATAATTTCTTTAATTCCGGCTCTTTTAGCGGCAAGAATTTTTTCTTTAATTCCCCCAACAGGTAAAACTTTTCCGCGTAAAGTAATTTCCCCAGTCATCGCAAGACTTTTCTTTACTTTCTTTTGAGTTAATAAAGAAACCAAAGATGTCAGCATCGCAATTCCGGCGCTTGGACCATCTTTTGGAGTTGCTCCTTCCGGAACGTGCAGGTGAATGTTGTATTTTTGGAACAATTCAATTCCTAAACCTAACTTTTTAGCATTTGCTTTAATATATTCTAAAGCAATTGTTGCCGATTCTTTCATTACATTTCCAAGGTTTCCGGTAATCGTCAACGCTCCTTTTCCTTCAGAAATTAATGATTCTATAAATAAAATATCTCCGCCAACACTTGTCCAGGCTAAACCTGTCACTACTCCGGCAACATCGTTATTTTCATATTTATCGCGCTCAAGTCTCGGAACTCCTAAAACTTTTACAACATCTTCGTCTGTAACCTTTTTATTGTACTCCTCTTCCATCGCAACGGCTTTTGCGGCATTACGAATTACCTGGGCGATTTTAGTTTCAAGGTTACGTACACCAGATTCTCTTGTATAACCTTCAACAATTTTTTCTAATTGTTTTTTACCAATAGTCAGATCCTTAGCCGTTAATCCGTGTGCTTCTAATTGTTTTGGAAAAAGGTGTCTTTTTGCGATTTCTACTTTTTCTTCAATCGTATAACCTGACATTTTGATTACTTCCATTCTGTCACGCAAAGCAGGCTGAATTGCCGCCATATTGTTTGAAGTCGCAATAAACATTACTTTAGATAAATCATATCCCATTTCAAGGAAGTTATCATAAAAAGCATTGTTTTGTTCAGGATCTAAAACCTCTAATAAGGCAGAAGATGGGTCGCCGCTGTTTCCGTTTGAAAGTTTATCAATCTCATCTAAAATAAAAACCGGATTTGAAGTTCCTGCTTTTTTCAAACTTTGAATAATTCTTCCCGGCATTGCACCAATATATGTTTTTCTGTGCCCGCGAATCTCAGCCTCATCACGTAAACCACCTAGCGAAATACGTACATATTCACGACCTAAAGCTTCGGCTACAGAACGACCGATTGAAGTTTTTCCAACCCCCGGAGGGCCTGTTAAACAGATAATTGGTGATTTCATGTCATTTCGCAATTTTAAAACTGCCAAATGCTCGATCATTCTTTTCTTAACTTCATCAAGTCCAAAATGATCTTTATCTAAAACTTTTTGAGCATGTTTTAAATCGAATTTATCTTTAGAATATTCACCCCAAGGCAATTCTAAAAACAACTCTAAATAATTACGCTGAATTCCGAAATCTGGCGACTGCGGATTCATACGACGCATTTTAGATAATTCTTTTTCGAAATGTTTCTGTGTTTTTTCGTCCCATTTTTTGGTTTTCGCTTTCTGTCCCATTTCGTCCATTTCTTCTTCCTGCGAAACGCCTCCCAATTCTTCCTGAATGGTTTTCATTTGCTGGTGAAGGAAATATTCTCTTTGCTGCTGATCTAAATCAAAACGAACTTTTGACTGAATGTCATTCTTCAATTCTAATTTTTGAAGTTCAACATTCATATAACGTAATGTTTCAAGAGCACGGTCTTTTAAGCCATTTATCGATAAAAGACCTTGTTTTTCTTTTACTGATAAATTCATGTTTGAAGAAACAAAATTGATCAAAAACGATTGGCTTTCAATGTTTTTAATAGCAAATGTTGCTTCTGATGGAATATTTGGGCTTTCTTTTATAATTTGTATAGCCAGTTCCTTTACAGAATCAAGAATAGCTGTAAACTCACTGTCATTTTCTTCAGGACGTTCTTCTGCAACTTCTTTAATTGTTGCCGTCATATAAGGCTCTTCAGAAACAACTTCGTCGATTTCAAATCGTTTCTTTCCTTGCAAAATAACGGTTACATTTCCGTCAGGCATTTTTAAAACACGTAAAATACGTGCTACAGTTCCAATTTTATGAATATCATCTTTTGAAGGATCTTCATCTTCTTCATTAATCTGAGAAACTACACCAATGATTTTTCCGCCAGCATTGGCATCATTAATTAATTTAATTGATTTATCTCGTCCTGCAGAAATTGGAATTACAACTCCCGGAAATAAAACGGTATTTCGTAAAGGTAAAATTGGCAAAGAAACAGGAAGTTCTTCATTGTTCATTTCCTCTTCGTCTTCCGGAGTTAATAGAGGAATTAATTCTGCTTCTGAGTCAAATTCCTGAAGTGACAGATTGTCAATAGTGAGTATTTTATGATTTGACATAATAATATATAAGTCGTTTTGTCATTAAAAGTTTAATACTATCTGCAAAAGCTGTCTTAAAAGCTATTGTTTCTAATAAGTGTGGTGTTTACAAGATAGGCCATAAAAATAGACAATCATTATGCCAAATGCAAAATAGTCAGCTTTGAAATTTAGCTTTTAACGTCAGTTTTCATTTATTTCCAAAAAAAATAAAATTAATTTTATAAAAACTGTAACATCTTAAAAAAAGTATAGTCATTATAAAAAACTAGCAGCCATTACTTGAGTATAAATAATCAAAATATCGAAGAATTAATCGCGCTTTGTAAAAACAACAATCAAAAAGCACAATTCGAAGTTTACAATCGCTATTGTAAAGCTATGTATAATGTAGCTTACAGAATTGTAAAAGACGAGCATTTTGCACAAGACGTCATGCAGGAAGGTTTTTTGAAAGCTTTTACAAAGATTAACGATTATAAACAGGAAGTTGCGTTTGGTGCGTGGCTTAAAAGAATCATTATTAATTATAGTATTGATTTCTATAAAAAAAACAATGCTTTTCAGATGGAGGATTTGAATAAATCTCTTTTTAAAATTGAAGAAAACGACTCCATTTTATCTGATAGTATTGATTTGAACTCACTTAAAGTGAAACAGGTTTTAGATACAATTTCAGGTTTAAAAGACAATTACCGAATGATTTTGACACTTTTTTACATTGAAGGTTACGATCAGGAAGAAATCTGTGAAATTTTAAATATTAGCTATGCAAACTGCAGAACTACGTTGAGCAGAGCTAAAGAAAATTTACGAAAAAAATTAGAGGAGATATGAAAAAGGAAAATGAAAATGACGATTTAGGTCAATTATTTGAAAAATTTGAAAATCAATGGGATATTCATGAAATGAATCCCGATCATCAAATTGATTTCTTAAATAAATTAAATAACAAGCCAAAAAAGAAAAAGAATTTTGCCGGCTGGGCCATTGCTGCCTCGATTGCGGTTCTATTGGGAATATCTCTGTTTTACAAAAATATTGCCGAGAAACCCAAAGAACTCAAGTTTGCCTCTAAAGAAACCAAACGCACCGATTCTATCTTCAGTATTTTGATCGAAAATGAGCTAGTTAAACTAAAAGAAAAAAATTCTCCCGAAAATGAGCAGATCATTAATGATGCATTGAAACAGATGAAAGTTTTTGATGCTGATTATGAAAAAATCATTAAAGAGGTTCAGAAAAACGGAGAAAACAAGCAAATTATTTATGCTATGATAAGCAATCTGCAAACGAGAATTTCTTTTTTGCAGACGGTTTTACAGCGAATTGAAGAAAACGAAAACTTAAAAAACACATCTGATGAAAAAACATTATAAAATAGTAATCCTTTTGCTTTTGATTCCTTTTTTAGGGTTTTCAAATGACGACAGTTATATTACGAAACAAAAAAGCATTAAAAAAACGTATATCGTAAATTCTAATGCCGGAATTGACATTGATAATAAATACGGAAACATTTCGGTTTCTACCTGGGACGAAGACAAAATCGATCTTGATATTACGATTAAAGTAAATGGCTCAAATGAAAACTGGGTAAACGAAAGACTTAATAATATTGATGTTGAAATTACGGCTTTAAAAAGTTTAGTGAGTGCGGTTACAACTATTGGCAATTCGGCATTGAAAAGTAAAGGCAGCCATAATAGTTTTGAAATCAATTATGTAATTAAAATTCCTAAAAACGGTTCTGTTAAATTAGTAAACAAATACGGTAATATTTCAACTTTAAATATTGAAGGGACAACGGATATAAACTGCAAATACGGAAAAACGACTTTAGGAAAATTAAACGGATCAAATAACCGAATTGAAATCGCTTACTGTCAAAATTCAAGCATCGAGTATATTAAAAACGGTGCTATCGATGCAAGATATTCGGGTTTAAAAATCAATGATTCGGGAAATCTTAATCTTGATGCGAGTTATACAGATGTTACCTTAAATGATGCACAAAACATTAAATACGCTTGTAATTACGGTAACTTTAAATTTCAAAAAATCAACTCGTTAGTAGGTTCAGGAAATTATCTGACGATTTCTATTGGTGAAATATCGAGCAATTTAAATTTTGATACCAATTACAGTAAAATAACTGTTGGTACGGTTAATGAAAAAGCCGGTAACATAAGCATTAACTCAGGTTATACTGATGTTTCTTTAGGATACGATGCCAATTATGCTTTTGATTTTGATATTTCCGGAAGATATACCAATATCAAGCATGATAATAATTTAGATATCACAACCAGCGAAACCAAAAGCAATACGAAACGAATCAGCGGCTTTTATAAGAAAAAAGGACAAAACAAAATCAACGTAACGTCTAATTACGGAAATATATCATTAATCAAAAATTAACAATCTAAAAATCAAGACAATGAAAAAATCAATTCTATTATTAGTTTGTGCAGTGTCTCTAGTTTGTTTCAATACGAACGCACAATCATCTGATAAAAATAAAATTAAAGGAAACGGAAATGTTATTACCGATACCAGAACAACTGGTGATTATGACAGTATAAAAATCTCAGGCTTTTTTGATGTTAATTTAGTTGCCGGAAAAGAAGGTAAAATTTCTATAAAAGGTGAAGAAAATTTACTGCCATATATTAAAGTTGAAGTTGAAGATAATGCTCTTAAAATCTATGTAGAGAGATATACTAACATTCGCCCCACAAGTGGAAAATCAATTGAAATTGTGGTTCCGTTTGAAAAAATATCTGAAGTAAGCCTGGCTGGTTCTGGAGATATTAAGTCGAAAGATGTTATTAAGAGCGATAATTTTGCTATAAAACTATCTGGTTCCGGTGATTTTAACCTGCCTGTTGATGTCAATAATTTAGAATTAAGCGTAAGCGGTTCAGGAAATATTAATTTAAAAGGTACAGCTGATAATTTTACAACTAAACTTTCTGGTTCTGGTGATATTGATGCTTCAAACTTAAAATCTAAAATTGTTACGGCTAATGTCTCTGGTTCAGGAAACACAAAAGTAACTTCAAATGAAAGTATTACGGCAAGAGTAGCTGGCTCAGGGAATATTAAGTATCTAGGAAATCCTGAAAAACGCGATGTAAAAGTGGCTGGTTCAGGAAATATTACAAAGGGTTAATTGATTTGTAAAAAGAAATATCACGAACTTCAACAACAATCATCAATCAAATAATAATTCTGAAATTCGTGATATTGATATCAAAAGACGTTTCGATTAATTTGAAACGTCTTTTTTATGAACTCTTCTTAATAAGAAAATAGAAGTAACGAAGAAAATCGCCAAAATTACAATTGCCGCACGCGGACTTCCGGTAATTTGATCGATAATTCCGTACACACACATCCCGATTACAATTCCTATTTTCTCGGCAACATCATAAAAACTAAAGAATGATGCTGTATCTTCTGTTTCCGGCAATAATTTAGAATACGTCGAACGTGATAAAGCCTGAATTCCGCCCATTACAAACCCAACAATTGTTGCCATTATATAAAAATGAATCGGTAATGTCATAAAATAAGCCATAGCACAAAATACCGCCCAAATACCATTAATAAAAATTAAAGTGGGAACATTTCCCCATTTTGCTGAAGCGCGGGAAGTTAGAACTGCACCGACAACAGCTACTATTTGAATTAATAGAATGCAAATGATTAAACCAATAGTACTTTCTTCTTCTGAACTCCATTGAATTTCCTGTGCTCCAAAATAAGTAGCAACCAACATAACTGTTTGAACAGCCATACTGGAGACAAAAAATCCACCTAAATATCTTCTCAAAGGAATATTTTCATTTAACAATCCCCAAACTTTCTTAAGCTCTTTAAAACCATTAAAAACAATTCCTTTTGTTAATTTCTGACTCTTTTCTGAACTTCCTTTAGGCAGATAATAATAGGTATACTGGCTGAATAAAATCCACCATACGCCTACCATCACAAAAGAATAGCGCATCGCTTTCATCGCTGCTTCGCCATTAGTTCCTGAAATTCCGAATAATTTAGGTTTCATAATCATGGCTAAATTAATAATCAACAAAAGAACACTTCCAATATATCCCATTGAATATCCTTTTGCGCTTATTCTATCCTGCTGATCTTCAAAAGCAATGTCCGGAAGATATGAATTATAAAAAACTAAACTTCCCCAATATCCTAATAACCCAAGAAAGTAAAAAGCTAATCCAACATAAATATTTCTGAGATCAAACCAATACAATCCCATACAAGACAATGCTCCCATGTAACAGAAAAACTTCATGAAAGATTTTTTATTTCCCACATAATCTGCAATTCCTGATAATAAAGGAGAAATAAAAGAAACTACTAAAAATGCTGCAGCTGTAGTAAAACTAATTAAAGCCGAATTTTTTAAATGAAGACCAAAAACATCAATATAATGATTGTCTTTTGGGAAAAGCGCGTCATAAAAAATTGGAAATACTGCAGATGCAATTGTAAGTGTATAAACTGAATTTGCCCAATCATAAAATGCCCAGGCATTTAATAATTTCTTGTCTCCTTTTTGTAGGTTTTTCATAGAAATGGTTTTGTTAATGCGCTACGAATTTATCTATTTTTTATGATAATCAAATATAAATTATCTAAATCGTTCATTAATAAATTATAAAGAATGGCGAACATAAAAAAAGCTATTCAACAGAATAGCTTTTTTTAATATCTTTAAATGTCTTTATTTGATAGTTCCTACTTTTAGGGCAATTGCTTTAGCTTCTGGAATTAAAGCTTTTATATTAGCAATTCTCGTTGCATCAGATGGGTGTGTACTCATAAACTCCGGTGTTGAAGATCCGCCTGATTTTGCCGACATTCTGGTCCAGAAAGCAACGGCATCATCTACATTATAACCTGCAATGGCCATAAGAGTTAAACCTATTTTATCAGCTTCACTTTCATTGCTTCTGCTAAACGGAAGCATTACTCCTACTTCTGAACCAATTCCGTATGCTTGTGCAAAAATTTGTTGTGTTGCTTCAGATTTTCCACTTGTTGCGGCTCCTAAGGCTGCTCCTCCAATCTGTTGTAATTGCGCCGCAGACATTCTCTGTGCTCCGTGATTGGCCAACGCGTGCGAAACTTCGTGTCCCATTACAGTTGCCAAACCAGATTCATTTTGTGTTACAGGCAAAATACCCGAGTATACCACAATTTTTCCTCCGGGAAGACACCAGGCATTTACTTCTTTATTATCAACCAGCTTATATTCCCAGCGATAATCTTTTAAATATTGAGTCTGACCTAAATAATTTAAATATTTCTCAGCTGCTGTCTTAATTTTATATCCAACATTTTCAATAAGTTTTGCATCTGCTGTTCCGGTTATTACTTTATTTTCAGATATAAACTGACTATATTGTTGAAATGATGAAGGGAATAATTCGCTATTTGAAACAAAGTTCAAATTCTGTTTTCCAGTGATTGGATTTGTCGCACAGCTGCACACTAAAACAACTGTAAAAAGGCCTGAAATTAAATGTTTTTTCATGATCTAAATAATTTAACACTAACAAAATTACAATTAAATTTACTTAAAATCTTACATAATTATTTCAAACGCTATCAGAATTTTACTTATTCGCCAATAATATGAAGTTCATTAAACTCTTTATCAACGATTAAAAATTTATTGGATTCAAAACTTACTGTATCAAAATTTATTTTTTCATTGTCGATTTCAATCTCAGTAACCTTAAACGGAAGTCCAATCAAATTAATTTTATATTTACTGTACGGTGTATCATATTTTCCTTCTTTATGAAGCTGAATAATTAATTCTTTATCTTTTCCGATGGTTCTCAAAGACAAGAAACTGTAGCGCCCTTTTTTATAATCGTAACCATCCTGCGCATCTTCATAAACTTGTGATTTTTCTTTACCGTGTTTGTAATAAACATCTAGTGTTAATTCATCAAATTCTAATTCTCCCACATATTGCTGAACAGGATATTTCGGAATAATGGCACCTGCTTTTACAAAAACCGGAATTTCGTCAAATTTAGTATCTACCCAAATTTCTCTTCCTCCAATAAAAAGTTCATTTGTCCAGTAATTATACCACTCACCTCTAGGTATATACATACGTCTACCTACAGCATTAGGTTCAAGTATCGGGCAAACTAAAATTTGGTTTCCGAAGATAAATTCATCATTACGATAATGCGTCTGCGTATCATCCTGATCGAAATAAACCAATGGTTTCAGCATCGGAACTCCTTCTTCAATATACTGCCAGAACATTGTATATAAATAAGGCAATAATTGATAACGAAGACTGACAAATTTTCTGGTAATATTAATTACTTCTTCATCAAAAGCCCAAGGTTCCTGATTTCCATGATCTCCGGAAGAATGCGTTCTGCAGAATGGATGAAAAACACCTAACTGAATCCATCGTGCGTATAATTCTCCTGTAGGCTGTTCGGCAAATCCTCCAATATCAGAACCTGTAAATCCCATTCCTGAAATTGACATTCTCTGTACCTGAATATTAGCAATCCATAAATGTTCCCATGTTGCTACGTTATCGCCTGTCCAAGACGATGTATAACGCTGCGCACCTGAATAGGCAGATCTGGTAATTACAAACGGACGTTTTGGATACGCGAATTTTTTAACTCCATGATAAGTTGCTCTTGCCATTTGAGTTCCGTAAATATTATGGGCTTTTCTGTGGCTGCAAGGGTTTCCGTCATAAAAATGGCGAACATCCATTGGGAAAGTTTTATTTGGAACTTCCATTACAGCTGGTTCGTTCATATCATTCCAAACTCCTTTTACACCAATATCTGCAACTAATTCTTTAAATAAACCAGCCCACCATTCTCTTACAGCAGGATTTGTATAATCCGGGAAATTACATTCGCCCGGCCATACTTTTCCTTTCATATAAGGTCCGTCGGCTCTTTTACAGAAATAATCTTTTTCTAAAGCTTCTTTGTAAACCCAGTAATCTTTGTCGATTTTAATTCCCGGATCAATAATAACAACGGTTTTAAAACCATCTTCTGCTAATTCAGCAACCATTCTTTTTGGGTCGGGAAAATATTCTTTACTCCACGTAAAACATCGAAATCCTTCCATATAATCGATATCCAGATAAATGGCATCGCATGGAATTTGAAGTTCTCTAAATTTTGACGTGATTTCTTTTACTTTACTTTCCGGATAATAACTCCATTTACATTGATGGTAACCCAAAACCCAAAGCGGCGGCAATTCTGGTTTTCCTGTCAAATCCGTATAGGTTGTAACAACGTCCTGCATTTGAGGCCCATAGATGAAATAATAATTCATTTCTCCTCCTTCTGCCCAAAAACTGGTTACGTTTCTTCTTTCCTGACAAAAATCAAAAAAAGTTCTAAAAGTATTATCAAAGAAAATACCGTAAGATTGTTTGTTGTGTAAGCCAATATAAAACGGCACTACTTTATAAAGAGGATCTTGCTCTTTTTGATAAGCATATTGATCTGTGGCAAAATTTTCTACTCTTTTGCCTTTTAAATTCATTTGAGTTGCTTTGTCTCCAAGACCGTAAAAACATTCTCCATCTTTAGAAGATTTACTCATTTTTACGATATTTCCGCCATATTCATAACTTTCTTCCCAGTGGAAACCAAGTTCGTCTTCTAAAATCAGAAAATCATTTAAATCATAAATAGCAAGTCGAAGATCTGCTTTTTGAATTTTGCATTTTACTTTACTGGTCCTGATCTGGAAATATTTTTCTTCTTCGGTAACTTCAAGAAAATTGTACCCGTGAAGCTGTGTTTTATCAATTGCGTATGAAAAGTCATTGCTGAAATAACCTTTTGTTGTAAAGCGAAATCGAATTAAACTGTCCCTAAGGATTGTAACTTTTAAAATTACTTTATTATCTGTATTGAAGAAAACAGTATCGCCTTCATGCTCATAAGAGACAATTTTTGACGGATATAAATCGCCTTTGTATTCTAGTGATGTATTTGTAATCATATCGCCAATGAATTAATTTTAACAAAAATCTCTATTTCAAACATACAAAAAAAGTTCATAAAGCCCTATGAATAAAAGGTTTATTCACGAAAACGTTTTTTCTGATTGACTTTTAAATTACGGCTCAAAAAATCAATAAATCGATAATTTATGAACCGTAAAATGACAAAATAGTAGTTTAAAAAATAAATGTAAGATTTTTTCTAAACGAAAGAATATACGGTTACACCTAAAGGGGGAAGAATTAGTTCAACAGAAAAATCTCTTCCGTCGTACTTTACAGACTCTGTTTCTATGATATTAGAATTTCCAACATTACTTCCTCCATATATACCCGCATCTGTGTTAAAAATCTCTTTTAATTTTCCCTTTTTAGAAATTCCAATTCTGTAATTTTCTCTAACAACTTGCGTAAAATTGCAGACTACAATGACATTTTCGTCTGAATTATTTCCTTTACGAATGTAAGACATCACGGCATTTTGATGATCTGAATAATTAATCCATTCAAATCCTTCGCCTGAAAATTGTTTTTCGTAAAGCGCCGGATATGATTTATATAAAGAATTCAAATCTGTAATTAACCTTTTTATTCCTGAATGAAAATCATACTGCAACAAATGCCAGTCCAGACTTTGCTCAAAATTCCACTCATTTGTCTGACCAAATTCAGCACCCATAAACAATAATTTTGTTCCGGGATGCGTAAACATATAGCCGTATAATAATCTCAAATTAGCAAATCGCTGCCACTCGTCTCCCGGCATTTTATAAATAAGTGATTTTTTTCCATAAACCACTTCGTCATGAGAAAACGGAAGCATGAAATTTTCGGTAAATGCATACGTCATCGAAAAAGTCAATTCATTTTGATGATATTTTCTATAAACTGTTTCTTTTTCAAAATACTTTAAAGTATCATGCATCCAGCCCATCATCCATTTCATACCAAATCCTAAACCACCAAAAGAAGTAGGTCTTGAAACCATCGGAAACGAAGTACTTTCTTCAGCAATAGTCTGAACTCCATCAAAATTAGAATAAATTACTTCATTAAATTCTTTAAGAAAACTGATACTGTCCAGGTTTTCTCTTCCACCAAAAATATTGGCTTCCCATTCACCGTCTTTTCTTGAATAATCCAGATAAAGCATCGAAGCTACAGCATCAACTCTTAATCCGTCAACATGATAATTCTGCAGCCAGAAAACCGCATTACTGATTAAAAAAGCACGAACTTCATTTCTTCCATAATTAAAAACCAAACTTTTCCAATCCGGATGATAGCCTTTTCTTCTATCCGGATGTTCGTATAAATGAGAACCGTCAAAAAATCCTAATCCATGAGCATCATCCGGAAAATGCGACGGAACCCAGTCTAAAATAACACCTATTCCTTCCTGATGAAGCTTGTCGACCAAAACCATGAAATCCTGAGGTTTTCCAAAACGAGAAGTCGGAGCAAAATATCCTGTCAGTTGATAACCCCATGAAGGATCATAAGGATATTCCATAACCGGCATAAATTCAACGTGAGTAAACCCCGTTTCCTTAACGTATTTTACTAAATCATCGGCTAATTCAAGATACGTCAAAAAACGATTATGATCGGCTCTTTTCCATGAACCCAGATGCACTTCGTAAACAGAATAAGGTTTATCTAATCTGTTTTTTTCCTGACGACTCTGC
The DNA here is from genome assembly GCF_039595935.1 of Flavobacterium sp. Classification (NCBI taxonomy): domain Bacteria; kingdom Pseudomonadati; phylum Bacteroidota; class Flavobacteriia; order Flavobacteriales; family Flavobacteriaceae; genus Flavobacterium; species Flavobacterium sp. The sequence continues at coordinate 173,037 of NZ_JBCNKR010000004.1, forward strand.
ATCCAGTTTTCATCTTTCCAATTATAATCTAAATCCCAAACAACAGAAGCTGTATGAGGCGTTTTTTCGCAATAGCGGGCAAAAGGGTCTGCTTTTTCAGTTGTAACACCATTGATATTCGACTGAATTTTATATTTATAAAGTGCTCCTTTAGAAATATCAGGAACAAATCCTTCCCAAATTCCCGAAGAATCCCAGCGAACATTTAAAGGATGTTCTCCTTGTGTCCAGTAATTAAAATCACCAATAACAGAAACTGAACTTGCCGTTGGAGCCCAAACAGCAAAATATACTCCTTTAACTCCATTTACTTCAATTAAATGCGCGCCTAGCTTTTCATATAATCTGAAATGCTTTCCAGCTTTGAATAAATCAATGTCAAAATCAGTAAATAGAGAATGTGGAATTACTTTTGTCATATTTGGTTTTTAAGGCAAAAATTGAAAATTGGAATTTGAAGTTTTGAAATTGGAATTTTTTAAAATTTTATTCAATTCTAAAATTATCAGAAAGAGTTACACCTTTTTTAATAACGACAATGCCATCTTTTATACTGTATAATTCATTAGAAAAATTATCTAAATGTTTTCCTCCGCTTATGTGAACATTATTTCCTATGCGCACATTTTTATCTACAAGAGCATTTTTAATAAAGCAATTTTCTCCAATACCAACATGAGTTTTATTGATGCTGGTATCGTGATTCATTTCGTCAAGATCCTGATAAAAATCATTCCCCATAACATAACAATTTTCCAAAACAGTACCTTCGCCAATTCTGGAACGAATACCAATTACAGAGCTTTTAATTTCTTTGGCATTAATAATACAGCCTTCTGAAATTAAAGATTGATTGATAATCGAATTTCTAAATTTAGATGGCGGTAATAACCTTGGTCTGGTAAAAATTTTATTTTCGTTGTCAAATAAATTGAATTCCGGAATATCGGCAGTTAAACCAATATTGGCTTCAAAAAAGGATTCGATATTTCCAATATCCGTCCAGTATCCTTCATATTGATAACTTAAGATTTTATGTTTTCCAACAGCTTGCGGAATAATTTCTTTACCAAAATCTTTCGTTTCCTGATTCCCCATTAATTCTACCAGCAATGATTTATTAAAGATATAAATTCCCATTGAGGCAAGGTATTTTTTGCCTTTTTCCTGCATTTGTTCGCTTACTTCAGATTCCCATTCTGGCAGTAAAGATGCATGTGGTTTTTCAATAAAAGCATGTATATTATTTTCATGGTCTGTCTTAAGAATTCCAAATTCTGGCGCATCTTTAGCATTTACAGGCAAAGTTGCAATAGAAATTTCGGCATCGGCAGCGATATGAGCTTCCAGCATTTCATTAAAATCCATTTGATACAATTGATCTCCGGAAAGAATCAAGGCATGGTCAAAATCGTGTTTTAAAAAATGTGACATACACTGACGTACGGCATCAGCAGTTCCCTGAAACCAGGTTGGATTATCCGGAGTTTGTTCAGCGGCTAAAATATCAACAAATGATTGACTGAAAATACTAAAATTGAAAGTGTTTTTAATATGAGCATTTAAAGATGCAGAGTTAAATTGCGTTAAAACAAATATTTTAAAAATATCTGAATTAATACAATTCGATATTGGAATATCGACCAAACGATATTTTCCTCCAATAGGTACAGCTGGTTTTGATCTCGTTTCTGTTAAAGGGAATAAACGCGATCCCTGTCCTCCTCCTAAAATAATAGCAACTACATTTTTCTTTTTAAATTTCATTTTTCTCAATTATTAGGTTGTATATTTCGATATATTCTTGGCAAACTCTTTCCCAGGAATGATCAGCTGACATTCCTCTTTGTATTACTTTATTGAAATTTATTTTATCATCGTATAGGTTAACTGCACGATTAATAGAATAACAAATGTCGCCAACCGATGACTGATCGTGGCAGATTCCATTTCCTTCATCTCCGAAATCAATAACCGTATCCCTCAAGCCTCCAGTTCTCCTAACAATTGGAATTGTTCCGTATCGCATAGCATACATTTGATTTAAACCGCATGGTTCTACTCTTGAAGGCATCAAAATATAATCTGAACCTGCATAAATCAAATGAGCTAATTCTTCATTGTAACCTATAAAAACATTATAATTTCCTTTATAATCGTTGCGTAATTGTGTTAATTGTGATTCAATTTCAGCATTTCCTGAACCTAAAATTAAAATATTTATGTCTTCAAAATGTTCTGATAAAGCTAATGCCGATGCCTGAGGAAGCAAATCGCCTCCCTTTTCTTCAAACAAACGTCCAATAAAACTAAATAAGGGTTTTGAAGGATCAAGCTCAAATTGCTCACACAGTTTTTCTTTATTCTTTTGCTTTCCAGCTTCAAAATTCTCAATAGAATAATTTTCAAAAATCATTTGATCTTTTAACGGATTCCAGACTTCAAAATCAATTCCGTTTAAAATTCCTTTTGATTTAAGACGAACTGACTGAAAAAGTGATTCTAATCCATTTGCTGCATAATTAATTTCATTCAAATAACTTGGAGAAACAGTCGTAACGGCATTAGCACATTTTACTGCAACTGCCAATGAATTAATGCTATTATTCCATTCTAGTAAGCCTACATGTTTTAAATCAAATTCTGGCAGATAATACAACTTATCAAATCCAAACCATCCCTGATATAAACCGTTATGAATAGTAATGACCGTTTTTACGTCTTTTAAAGTCTCATATTTATAGGCAACCTGAAGCAAAAACGGAATTAGCCCGGTATGATGATCGTGACAATTAATTATATCCGGAATTTTATTTCTTGCTATAATCCAATCTAATACAGCAATTTGAAAGGACAAAAAACGCTCAATATCATCTTCATATCCATATACATTTGGTCTGTTAAACAAATCATTAATCTCAATAAGATATAGCTCATAACCGAGTGTATCAGTACTTTCTTTTAAAACACTAAACGGAAAATTAAAATTTCCGAGTTTAACTTTTCCCCAATGAACACATTCGAAATCATTTTCCTTTCTAAAATTAGTATCATAACAAGGAACAACAACTCTAACCTTGTGTCCGGCATTAGTCTGATATTTTGGTAATGCCCCAACAACATCAGCCAAACCGCCAACTTTCGCCACTGGATAACATTCTGCACTAATATGAAATATTTCCATTTCAGAAATTAATTTGTGATTATTTTTAATAAACAATCATTAATATGCTACTTTTATCTTTTTTTAAATTTAGCAAAAAAATAGGCATAGTTCAGCTCTCAAATAAGTTTTATTGAAATGGCAAAAAAGGTAAATAATCCTACTAAATCATTAAAAATTCCACAGATAATTATAATATCTGCCAAAATTTGTGCATTTGTATCTAAAAAATTGGCCATTAAATTTGCCGCAAAAATATTTACAACGCCCATCAAACATAAGATTCCAAAACGTGAGTTAGAAATGGATCTTAAAAGCGCACAAAAAACGATCAGCGTTCCTGCTATAAATAAAAACATTGTTACCTATCATTATGGTAACAGTGAACGCAAAATATTATTAGTACACGGATGGTCTGGCCGCGGAACTCAATTATTTAAAATAGCCGATGAACTTTTGCATCACGGTTATTCTACAGTCAGTTTTGATGCGCCTGCACATGGAAAATCTGAAGGAAAAACAACTATAATGTCTGAATTCATAGCTTCTATTCTTGAGATAGAAAAGGAATTTGGCCCGTTTGAATATGCGATTGGACATTCTCTTGGAGGAATGTCTGTTTTAAATGCAATTAAAGATGGATTAAAAGTCAACAAAGCCATTATAATTGGAAGTGGAGATATTGTGCAGGATATTCTGGATGAATTTATTTTTAAACTAAAACTAGAAAAAGAATATAGCGAAGATCTGAAAGTATTTTTTGAAAATAAATATCAGTTAAAAATGGATGATTTTTCAGCTTACAGAGCTGCTCAAAACATTAAACTTCCAGTTTTAGTAATTCACGACAATGATGATCCTGAGGTTCCTGTAAAAGCGGGTATTCACATACATAAGAATCTGGAAAACGGATCTTTATTTCTTACCGATGGTTTAGGACATAGAAAAATTCTTGGAAATCAAAATGTTATCAAAAAAATATTAGAATTCATTAAAATCAATTAACTTTATATATAAGCATTTCATTATCAATCATAAAGAGATTATATAGATGGATTTATTTGGAGAAACAAAGGATTGGGAAGTTGAGTTAAAGCCCATTTTAAAAAAATACAAAGGCAAAAAACATCCTTTGGATTATCAAAATACTTATCAACTTTTGGTAATGGTTGTTTTATCAGCTCAGGATTCTGATGCAAATATCAATAAAATTGTTCCTGCATTGTTTGAGAAATATCCAAGATTAAAAAGTCTGTCAAAAGCTGACACTGAAACTTTTGTACCCTACATAAGTAAAGTACGTAATTACCCAACCAAAGCACAATGGCTTTTGGAAATCGCACAAACGATAAAGGAGGACAAAGATATACCTCTAACAATGTCAGAACTAACAGCTTTAAAAGGTATTGGCAGAAAATCAGCCAATGTAATTATGAGAGAAACTCACCAGCCAGCAGAAGGAATAATTGCAGATTTACATGTAATACGAGTAGCTCCCAGAATTGGAATTATTAAAGAAGCAAAAGATGGTAATAAAGTCGAAAAAGACTTAATGCAGGCTTTACCAAAAAGCATCTGGTCAGAAATTGGAATGGCTATTTCTTTTTTAGGGCGTGAAATATGCAGACCAAAACCTAAATGTGAAGAATGTCTTTTAACCGATATCTGTTTATATTACAACACAGTAGTTCTAAAAAATTAGATTATTTTCTACGTGTATCAATTAAATAAATAATTTTCCATGAATCTTTTTCTTTAAACAATGTAAAAGTATTTACACCGGTATGACTTAATTTATCGTTTAAATAAAACTCATAAGGAGCCCAAACATGAGCCATAGTTCCATCAATTTGAATATTGTAGCTCAAAATTTTCTCCTGAAATTTCATATTCGAAGGAATTGTCGCGATAGATTTATAAAATTCATTTGCTGTTTCGTTAGATAACTTATTTCCTTTTGAAAGACTCTCACTAATTGACTGAAGAATCATTTTATCGGCACAAACGCTCTTTATTTTAGAAGAATCTCTCTGATGAAAACCTTCAAAAAAGATTTCAATACTTTTTTGAACTTCTTGTTTTTGAGCGTTTGCTGTTAATCCAAAACACATGCACAGTAAAATGTAGTATATTTTCATTTTGAAATCAATTTATATTAAACTCCAAATTGTGTAAAATGATGATCTAAATGTTTAGCAAACATATTATTCCATTCTTTAGAAGTTAATTTACCAAAAGATAATGATTCTTTTCCTTCAAATTCCTTTTCTCCTAACTCTTCTGTTTTTCGAATATACTTAATAAGTCTTTCTTTTTCAATATTAAAATCCCGATCACCTTTAATTATAAACTGTGGAGCTGTCTGAATATTTCTGGTATAAGGAGATTCTCCCACTACTTTATTTTTTGCCAGCATTTTCAGCAAGAGTCTTATAAAAAGATTAGGCTTAGGATGAATATTATCATAAACCATTTCATATGTAACATTACAATGAGCAAGCATCTGATCAACAGACATTTTACCCCAAAGCGGCTGTGAATCTGATTTTAAATTATTAACACGATCCACAAATTGATCACAATCTGACTTAAGAAAAATATTTTGCATAATTAAAAAAATAAAGTACTTTGATATAGTAAAAATATAAAATTACTTCTTTGATATTGTATTTAACAAGAAATATTTTAATTCTAATCAATATAATACGGACTATTTTCAATTTAGAACAAAAAAAACTTCAATTAGCAAAGCCAATTGAAGTTTTTAGTACTCAGAGCGGGACTTGAACCCGCACGAACATTGCTGTTCACTGGATTTTAAGTCCAGCGTGTCTACCAATTTCACCATCCGAGCATTATGTGGTACCTCCAGGGATCGAACCAGGGACACATGGATTTTCAGTCCATTGCTCTACCATCTGAGCTAAGGTACCTTACTACTGATAAAATCAGCAAAGTTAGAATAAAAAACCCCATTTCTAAGAAACAGGGTTTTTCAAAAAGAAAGGCGACGACATACTCTCCCACAATAATGCAGTACCATCTGCGCAGGCGGGCTTAACTTCTCTGTTCGGGATGGGAAGAGGTGAGCCCCGCCGCAATAACCACCTTAAGGCCATTCGCTGCAAGCAGCTTTTAATTATTAATTATCAATTATAAATTGTTAATTATCAATCAAACAATATTTTAACATACTGAGATAAAGAAAAGTAAGTTTTAGTTTTAGAAAGTTTCCTCCCTCTCGTCTGGGACGAGAGGGAAAAGGGTGTACATAAGCTTACGGATTATTAGTACTACTCGACTATGACATTACTGCCTTTACATCTATAGCCTATCAACGTGGTCATCTTCCACGATCCTTAAAAGAAATCTCATCTTGTGGTGGGTTTCGCGCTTATATGCTTTCAGCGCTTATCCCTTCCGCACATAGCTACCCAGCTATGCCCTTGGCAGGACAACTGGTACACCAGCGGTGCGTCCATCCCGGTCCTCTCGTACTAAGGACAGCTCCTCTCAAATTTCCTACGCCCACGACGGATAGGGACCGAACTGTCTCACGACGTTCTGAACCCAGCTCGCGTACCACTTTAATGGGCGAACAGCCCAACCCTTGGGACCTACTCCAGCCCCAGGATGTGATGAGCCGACATCGAGGTGCCAAACACCGCCGTCGATATGAACTCTTGGGCGGTATCAGCCTGTTATCCCCGGAGTACCTTTTATCCGTTGAGCGATGGCCCTTCCATTCAGAACCACCGGATCACTATGACCTACTTTCGTACCTGCTCGACCTGTCGGTCTCGCAGTCAAGCTCCCTTATGCCATTGCACTCTACGCACGATTTCCAACCGTACTGAGGGAACCTTTGGGCGCCTCCGTTACTCTTTTGGAGGAGACCGCCCCAGTCAAACTACCCACCATACACTGTCCCCACCCGGATCACGGGCCAAGGTTAGAACCTCAAACAAACAAGGGTGGTATTTCAAGGATGGCTCCACGACCGACTGGCGTCCCCGCTTCAAAGCCTCCCACCTATCCTACACATCATGGTTCAAAGTCCAGTGTAAAGCTATAGTAAAGGTTCACGGGGTCTTTCCGTCTTGCCGCGGGTACACTGCATCTTCACAGCGACTTCAATTTCACTGAGTCTCTGGGTGGAGACAGCGCCGCTGGGGCCAGATCGTTACGCCATTCGTGCAGGTCGGAACTTACCCGACAAGGAATTTCGCTACCTTAGGACCGTTATAGTTACGGCCGCCGTTTACTGGGGCTTCGATCAAGAGCTTCGCCTTGCGGCTGACCCCATCAATTAACCTTCCAGCACCGGGCAGGCGTCACACCCTATACGTCCACTTTCGTGTTTGCAGAGTGCTGTGTTTTTAATAAACAGTCGCAGCCAGCTGGTACCTTCTTCAGCTGCGGCCCCGACTTCAGCTACGGGCGCGACCCTTCTCCCGAAGTTACGGCACCATTTTGCCTAGTTCCTTCACCCAGAGTTCTCTCAAGCGCCTTGGTATACTCACCTCGACCACCTGTGTCGGTTTGGGGTACGGTTCTAATGTTACCTGAAGCTTAGAGGCTTTTCTTGGAAGCCCTTAGGCGCACTATCTCTTTGTCCGAAGACTCCGTAGTGCCTCGTCATTTCACGCCTCAGGGTTCCTGCGCATTTTACTACAGGACCTATAGCTAGGTACTTCAACGAACTACCGTCAGTTCGCGGCGCTTTCATCACTCCGTCACCCCATCACAGCAATAAGAAGTACGGGAATATTAACCCGTTGGCCATCGACTGTCCCTTTCGGGTTCGCCTTAGGGCCCGACTCACCCTACGCCGATGAACGTTGCGTAGGAAACCTTGGGCTTACGGCGAGGGGGCTTTTCACCCCCTTTATCGCTACTCATGTCAGCATTCGCACTTCTGATACCTCCAGCACCCGTTACAAGGCACCTTCACAGGCTTACAGAACGCTCTCCTACCACTGTACATAGCATACACGCGATGCCGCAGCTTCGGTGCATGGTTTTGCCCCGTTACATCTTCCGCGCGCAGACCGACTCGACCAGTGAGCTATTACGCTTTCTTTAAAGGGTGGCTGCTTCTAAGCCAACCTCCTGGCTGTCTGTGCCTTTCCACATGGTTTTCCACTTAGCACAAAATTTGGGACCTTAGCTGGCGGTCTGGGTTGTTTCCCTCTTGACAACGGACGTTAGCACCCGCTGTCTGTCTCCCGTGATAGCACTCTTCGGTATTCGGAGTTTGCATCGGTTTGGTAAGTCGGGATGACCCCCTAGCCGAAACAGTGCTCTACCCCCTATGGTATTCACGAGGCGCTACCTAAATAGCTTTCGGGGAGAACCAGCTATCTCCCGGTTTGATTGGCCTTTCACCCCTATCCACAACTCATCCGCTAATTTTTCAACATTAGTCGGTTCGGTCCTCCAGTGCGTGTTACCGCACCTTCAACCTGGCCATGGCTAGATCACCCGGTTTCGGGTCTAACACTACTGACTAAAGCGCCCTATTCAGACTCGGTTTCCCTACGGCTCCTGCCTATCCGGTTAACCTTGCTAGCAGAATATAAGTCGCTGACCCATTATACAAAAGGTACGCCGTCACCCCACGAAAGGGCTCCGACTGCTTGTAGGCGTACACGGTTTCAGGTTCTATTTCACTCCCCTCCTCGCCGGGGTTCTTTTCGCCTTTCCCTCACGGTACTGGTTCACTATCGGTCAGTCAGGAGTATTTAGCCTTGGAGGATGGTCCCCCCATATTCAGACAGGATTTCACGTGTCCCGCCCTACTCATGGATACCACTATCTATTACATTTATTACGTGTACGGGGCTATCACCCTCTATGGCCCGACTTTCCAGACCGTTCCGGTTCTGCATGCATAAAATGTCGTGGTCCTACAACCCCAGCACTGCCGTAACAGCACGGTTCTGGGCTGTTCCCCGTTCGCTCGCCACTACTTTGGGAATCTCGGTTGATTTCTTTTCCTCCGGGTACTTAGATGTTTCAGTTCCCCGGGTTCGCCTCAGCCCTATGTTTCGGTGTTCACTGATAGTCTGTCGAAACACACTGGGTTTCCCCATTCGGACATCTCCGGATCAAGGGTCGATGTTTCCTCCCTCCCCGCAGCTTTTCGCAGCTTATCACGTCCTTCATCGCCTCTGAGAGCCAAGGCATCCACCATGCGCCCTTATTTTGCTTATTGTACCAATCATAAAATTAATTATGACCGTTTTTTTTGTTTTTATTACCTGCATTACTGCTTATAATAAAAACGCTTTCTACTTTC